>CAIPUP010000180.1 GCA_903868285.1 uncultured beta proteobacterium | reverse complement strand
GGCAATGGCATAGCCCTCGGGCAGCGCTGTTGCGGCGACAGCCTCGACCGCCTTGATGGCATCGCCCGAACTGATCCCGGGCTTGGCATTGGCGATCACCTTGGCCGCCAGAAAACCATTGAAGCGCTCCAGCTGCTCCGGCCCGACCACGTTGGACACCTTGATCAGCGTCTTGAGCGGAATCATTTCGCCACTGCTGGCCGAGCGCACATGCACCCGCCCCAGGTCCTGCGGCTCGGCACGCTGTGCTGCCTCGGCCTGCATCTGCACCCGGTAGGTGCGACCGAACTTGTTGAAATCATTCACATACAGCGCACCCATGGTGCTTTGCAGGGCCTCGAACAATTCGTTCACCGATACACCGAGAGCCATGGCCTTCTCACGATCGATTTCCACAAACAGCTGTGGCACGGTCGGGCGGTAGAAGGAATTGGCGCTGCCCATGAGCGGGTCCTTGGCCAATGCGCCGAGGAACTCCTGCACCACCTGGAATAAGGCCTTGGGATCGGCGCTGGCGCGACTTTGCACATACACCTCCAGGCCACCAGCGGTACCCAGACCACGAATGGCCGGCGGGCTGAACGACAGCGTATTGCCCTCACGCAGCGCCCCGCCCTTGCCCATGATTTCGCGCGCCACCTGCTGCGCGCTCTGCTCGCGCTGCTCCCACGGCTTGAGCGGAATGAACAGCGTGGCAGCATTGGTCTTGTTGCCACCACCGATCAGATCGAAGCCAACAATGCCCAGTACGTTCTGCACCGCCGGGCTGGCCGACACCATCTGCTGCACTTTCTCCACCAGCTTGCCGGTGCGCTCGAGCGTTGCGCCATCGGGCAGCACCACCGAGCCAAACACATAGCCCTGATCCTCGGCCGGCACAAAGCTGCCTGGCACGCGCACGAACATCAAGGCGGTCAGCGCGAGCATCAGCGCGAACAGCATCAGCGACAGCGCGCGCCAGCGTATGCACCAGGCCACACCCTTGAGAAAGCCCGCCGTCAACCAGGCAAAGCCGATGTTGAACGGCGCGAACAGCCGTTGCGACAGGCGCGAGGGCTCGGCATGGTCGCGCAGCAAAATGGCACACAGTGCCGGCGTCAGCGTCAATGCGGTGAAGCCGGAGATCACCACCGAGATCGCCACCGTCACGGCGAACTGGCGATACAGCTGTCCGGCAATGCCACCCAGAAACGCCACCGGAACAAACACGGCACACAGCACCAGCACGATGGCCACCACTGCGCCCGACACTTCCTCCATCGCCTTGAGCGCGGCCTTGAACGGCGGCAAGTGTTCCTCGCGCATCAGTCGCTCGACGTTCTCCAGTACCACGATGGCATCGTCCACCACGATGCCGATGGCCAGCACCATGGCAAACAGGGTCAGGGTATTGATGGAAAAACCCACTGCCCACAAGCCGGCGAAAGTGCCAATGAGTGAGACCGGCACCGCCACCATCGGTATCAGCGTGGCACGCCAGTTCTGCAAGAACAGATACACCACTAGCACGACCAGCAAGGCTGCTTCGAAGATGGTCTTGGTGACTTCCTTGATGGAGGAGTCCACAAACAGGGTCGTATCAAAAGGAATCGCAAAATCAATATCTTGCGGAAACGCCGTCTTGAGTTCGCGCATCCGGCGTCGAACCGACTCGGCCACCTCCAGTGCGTTCGCCCCTGGCTGCAGGTAGGTCGCCATGCTAATCGTGGGCTTGCCATTGAGCGTATTGAAGGTGTCGTAGTTGGCGGCCCCCAGCTCCAGCCGGGCGATGTCCTTCAGGCGCAGCACACCACTGGCACCAGCGGCACGTATCACGATCTCGCCAAACTGTTCGGGCTCGACCAGACGACCCGAGGCGGTCACGGTATAGACCAGGCTCTGTCCGGGCAACGCCGGTTCGGCGCCGATCTTGCCAGCAGCATATTGGGCGTTCTGCGCCCGTAATGCATTCGCCACATCGGCCGTGGTGATACCCAGTTGCGACATGCGATCCGGCTTGAGCCAGACCCGCATGGCGTAGTCGCGCGCACCAAACACCGTGACATCGGCAATGCCAGGCAAGCGCTTGAGCTCATCCACCACATTAAGCGAGGCAAAGTTGGACAGATACAGCGTATCGAAACTGCTGCCAGGCGAAGTAAGTGACACCACGTTCAGAATATCGAACGAGCGTTTCTGCACCACCACGCCCTGGCGCCGCACTTCATCGGGCAGACGCGGCAAGGCCAGCTGCACCCGGTTGTTGACGTTGAATACCGACTGATCGACGTTGGTGCCAGGCTCGAAGGTGGCGGTGATGGTGATGGCACCTGTCGATGACGACGTGGAACTGAAAAAACTCAGCCGTTCCACTCCCGACAGCTGCTCCTCGATCGGTGCGGCCACGGTACGCGCCAGGGTCTCGGCACTGGCACCGGGATAAGTGGTGGTGATGATGACCGTGGGTGGTGCGATCTCGGGGTATTGCGCCACCGGCAGGACGCGCGAAGCCACCAGGCCCGCAATGATGATGAGGATGGCGATGACGCCGGCAAACACCGGCCTGAAAATAAAAAAACGCGACATGGCGGAGGCTTATTTCTTGTTGCTGTCAGCAGACGCAGGCGCAGCGGGCGGCTGAATCAGCGTGCCCGGACGTACCCGCAGCAGGTTGTCCAGCACCACCTTGTCACCGGGTTTCAGGCCCGACAGGATCACCCAGTCATTGCCGATCCAGTTACCCACTTGTACGGGTCGCGCTGCCGCCTTGCCATCCTCGCCCACCGTCCAGACAAAACGTCCGCGATCACCCTGCAACACTGCGGTCTGCGGCAACACAAAGGCCTCACGCGTGCCGATGGACAGCTCAACCCGCACGAACTGCCCGGGCAGGATGTCCATGGCCGGATTGGCGAACTCGGCCCGCATCTGCACCGTGCCCAGCCGCGTGTCGACGGTGGAGGCAGTGAAGTTGAGGCGGCCAGGACGGGCATAGGGCTTGCCATCGGGCAGCTTGAGCCGAACGCCAGTGGCACCGCGCGCCGCCTTGAGCTGCTCGAACTCGGCATCCGACAAGGCAAAGCGCACCCACACCGGATCGGTCTGGGTAATGCTGGTGATCAGGGCTGACTCGGTGTTGACCGTCAGCAGATTGCCTTCGGAGCGCTGCACCCGACCAGTGACGCCGGAGATCGGAGCCACCAGCGCGGTATACGAAAGATTGAGTTCCGCTTCGCGCACCCGGTTCTCGGCCGCATCCAGGGTCGCCGCCGAGGACTTGAGCGTGGTGCCGGCATCGTCATATTCACGCTGACTGATGGCCTTGGCAGCGATCAGCCCCTTGAGCCGTTCGGCCTCGCGCCGCGCCTGCTCGTTACGCGAACGCTCCTGTGCCAGGGCTGCGCGCGCCTGGGCCAGTGCCAGCTCGAACGGCGCCGGATCGATGCGCACCAGAACCGCACCGGCACGCACCGGCTGGCCTTCGGCAAACAACTGTTTTTCCAGGATGCCGCTGACCCGCGCCCGCACCTCGACTTCACGCGCGCCCTCGGTGCGACCGACTGACTCGATCACCACCGGCACTTTTTGCAGCGCCATTTCCTGGGTGCGCGCTGCGACGGGTTGCGGTTGCGACTGCGCCGGCATTGCGGTTGGCGCGTCGTTCTTGCCACAAGCACTCAAACCAAACACCAACAGAACGAGCAACAGCGAAAGTCGGGAATTCATGTATTACCTAATAAAAAATCAGCATTGAAAATTTCAAAGGCTGCGCCAGATGTCACGCACCTGGTCAGACAAGGTCATGGGATCGAAGGGCTTGCACAAGATGCCGGCCACACCCAGCGCACTCAGCGCGCGCAACTCTTCATGCTGCGCCTTGGCGGTGAAAAACACCACCGGAATATCGGCATAGGCCGGCATCTGACGCAATGCCTGCAACACCTCTCGTCCATCCAGGCCCGGCATCATCACATCCAGCAGGATCAATTGCGGCATCAGTGCCGCTTCCAGCGCGACGATCCGCTGCAATGCCTGCGCACCAGAACTGCATTGCTCCACCGTGAACCCGCCGACCGCCTCGAGCGCCATGCAGGCCACGGCACGGACGTCATCATCGTCCTCAACCAGCATCAGGCGCTGCAGCGGTTCAGCCGACATGACGATCGCCGCTGGCGGCCACTGGCTGGGACCCGGCTTGCGGCAGGGGCGACGACGCATCGCCCAGCGGCAATTCAAACCAGAACACGCTGCCGCCACCTTCACGCGAGCGCAGGCCGATACGCCCGCGATGACGCTCGACAATGGCGCGCGAGATGGCCAGCCCCAGCCCCGAGCCCCCCTTGAGGCGGGCATCACGGGCATCAATCTGGGTGAAGCGCTCAAAGATCAGCGGGCGAAAGCTCTCGTCCACGCCTGGACCACGATCCAGCACTTCGATGCGCAAGCTGTCCGGCTCGCGTTGCAACACCACTTCGACATCACTGCCGGGCGCGGTGAACTTGCAGGCATTGGCCAGCAAATTGCCGAGCACCTGCTCGATGCGATCCGGGTCAACCTTCAGCGCCGGAATCGGCGGCATCGGCACCGCATGCTGGCGCACTGTCACCCGTACGCCGAAGCCAGCAGCAAAGCCCTGTATCGCCGCCACCGCACGTTCAACCAGCGCAGGAATTTCCGTGGGTTGCATATTGAAGGCCAGACGGCCGGTGGAAATACGCTCACTATCGAGGATGTCATTCACCAGCCGCACCAGACGATCACAGTTGGTGCGGGCGATATCCACCAGCTCGCGCGCCTTGTCCGGCAGCCCACCCACCACCCCACCGGCCAACAATCCCAGCGAACCGCGGATCGAAGTCATGGGCGTGCGTAATTCGTGACTGATGACCGAGATGAACTGCGACTTCAATCGATCCACTTCGCGCAACTGCGACACATCGCTGAGCAAGGCATAACAACCGGAAAATTTTCCGTCCACTTCCTGGCGCGGGATGAAGTCGGCAATCAGGCTGGCCGCAGCCTTGCCCGGACGCTGGTGCAAAAACTCCAGCCGTGATGCCGTTCCACCCAGCGCGCGTTCGACATGTGGCCGCACCAGCCCGTAGGCCGCCTCATCCAGCAGCGCACGAAGCGCCACCCCATCGAGCTGGCTGGCATCACGCTCGAACCAGCGCTGCATGGCGCGATTATGAAAACGGCAGCGCAAGCCGGCATCAAACACTGCAATCATTGCCGGCACAGCATTGGCAATCGCAATCAATCGCGCCTCGCTGTCACGCAAGGCCTGCAAATCGCTGCTGCGCCGGTGGTGGAAACGCTGAATCACAACAATCGCCCATACCAGCAAGCTGGCAGCAAACAGCGCACTCCAGAGAATGAGGTAGCTGGAGTTGTCGGCATTGGTGGCGGTTTCCGCACGGCGCTGATCCAGCGTGCTCAATTGCAGGCGCCGCAGCACATCGAACTCACTCAGGATCTCTCGATTGAGACTGAGGCTGACCGAATCGCGCATGGCATCGCGCGCCGCTCGAACATCGCTCGGGCTGCGTACCTTCATGCTGGCGCGGAAAAAATCCAGCCGGCGCTGCACCAGCACGCGTAACGCATCTGTGCGATTTTTCAGGCGCGCATCCTGGGCCTGCTCGCGCATCCGTGCCAACGCTGGCATCAGCAATCGCGCCCGCTGCTCGAATTCCTCCAGCGCACGCGGATCACCCTCAAGCAAATAGCGCTGATGCGCCAGCTCTGCCGAGCGCAACTGCAACCCCACCAGTTCCAGCTGCCGCAGTTCCTCCACCACCTGGCTCTCGGCCCTGGCGTTTTGCAGCAGCTCGCGGATGCTGGCATCCGACACCCACCAGACAGCGGTCAGCAACAGCAAGCCCAGTACCAGAACCAGATTGATGCGTACACCGATCGACAGTCCCGCCGATGGCTGCGCCCCCTGGGCCGGCAGATCGCTCATGCCTGGGCAGCCCGAAACAACGCATCCATGGCCTGCTGCAGTTGCTGGCGCTGTTGCGGCTCGGCGTCCAGTGGCTGATGCGGCAGGCCGGCAGCATCCCACAACATTTCGAATGCCCGCGCTGCTTCGGTCAGTCCGGACAAGCCGAAGGTGCTTCCGGTACCGGCCAGGTTATGCACTTCACGCCGAAGCGTGTCGCGATCCATGGCTGTTTCCTTGCCCTCCAACACGGATTGCCATAGCTGTGTAATCAAGGCCAGGGTGGCAGGTAAGGCAGCACGGTACTCGTCGCGCAGCGGCGCGATCATGCGTTGGAATTCTTCCGGGCTCATGGCGAATCGATCCGCTCAGCGCGCCGGTGACAAGGCATTAATCAATGGAGATCTTTTTATCGCGAATGATGCGACCCCAGCGGGTGTTTTCATTACGAATGGTTGCGCCAAATTCATCCGGTGTGCTGGCAACAATCTCGGCGCCCTGCCCGGCCATTTTTTCTTTCATGTCGGCTGTGCCAAGAATCTTGCCGAGCGTGGCGTTGAGCCGATCAACGATCGGCCTGGGAATGCCCGCGGGCCCGATCAGGCCAACCCAGGAAATGGTCTCGAAGCCAGGATAAAAATCGGCAATCACCGGCAGATCGGGGAACTGCGGCGAGCGCTTCAGGCCGCTGGTGGCCAGCCCCACCAACTTGCCAGCCTTGATCGACTGCTGAATGGTGCCGCTAGCCTGGATCAGCATCACATGCAGCTGCCCTGCAATCAGGTCCTGCACTGCCGGACCACCGCCCTTGT
The DNA here is from genome assembly GCA_903868285.1 of uncultured beta proteobacterium. GTDB lineage: Bacteria > Pseudomonadota > Gammaproteobacteria > Burkholderiales > SG8-39 > CAIPUP01. Next base: position 1,457 of record CAIPUP010000180.1, on the reverse strand, counting down.
AATGCACCGGCATGGTCTCGATGCCGGCCACATCCTTGAACAGTTCATATGACAAGCGGGCCGACGAACCGGGGCCGGCCGAACCGAAATTCATGCGCGCACCATTGGCCTTGGCATAAGCCACAAACTCACGCAGGGTTTTCACCTTCAGGCTGGGGTGAACGATCAGTATCTGCGGATAGCGCGTCACCAGCATGATGGGCGTGAAGTCCTTCACCACATCATAGGGCGCACTCTTGTACATATGCGGCGTGGTGGCGAAGGTGTCGAAGGTCATCATCAGGGTGTAGCCGTCCGGCGCACTTTGTGCCAGCTGGCTGGTGGCGACCATGCCGCCGGAGGTGACACGGTTCTCTACGATCACCGGCTGCGCCAGCATCTCGGCCATGTGTACGCCAAGGATGCGCGCTGCGACATCGGTCGCACCGCCGGCACTGCTGGGGATCCACATGCGAATCGGCTTGGACGGATAGTCTTGCGCCATGACGTGCGTTGCACCCATGTTCAGCAGCAAAGCACCCAGGACACCAGAGACACCCAAGACACCCAAGACACCTGGCAGCCGCCGTACCCAATGTTGCAAGGACAACCCGCTCATAAAACGTTCCTTTCCTGATATGACACATCCATGCTGATCGCGCCTATCGCAACGGATGGCGCGGAAAGCGTGAATCCTAGCATCGCCTCCCTGCGTCAAGGCATGTCAAGTCGCTTGAGCCGCCTGCACTGATCACACCCGCAACGATAAATACCGGTTGACTGCGCCCGGGGCGCGGCGCATTGGCAGTGCGGGCGGGTAAGATCGACGCCTGCAACAAGTCAATGCCACACCACCCGCTGGACCCTGCCATGACCGATCACGCCGAATCACGCCGCGCCCTCGACGCTGGCGGCCCCGCCATTGGCGCACCGATGCGCCGGGTCGAAGATCAACGACTGCTGCAAGGCGAGGGACGCTTTCTCGGCGATCTGCGCCAGACGCAAATGCTGCACGCGGCAGTGCTTCGCAGCCAGCTGGCGCATGCCCGACTGCATGGTGTGGATGCCAGCGCCGCACGCCAGATGCCGGGCGTGGTTGCGGTGTTCACTGGCGCCGAAGTGTTGGCGCTGCAAGCCGATGGACTGATGCCGCGCATCCCGATGCGCCAGGAGCCGCTGCCCGAGATCAAGCCGTTCGAACAACCGGTGATCGCGCACGACAAGCTGCGCTATGTCGGCGAGCCGCTGGCGCTGGTGGTGGCCGAAACCCTGCAGCAGGCGCAGGACGCACTGGAGGCCATCACGGTCGATTGCGAGGTGCTGAGCGCGGTCACCAATCGCGCCGCCTCGGCCAGCGGCGATGTGTTGCTGCATGAGGAAATCGGCAGCAACAAGGTGCTGACCATGCGCGCGGTCAAGGGCGATGCCGCAGCCGCCTTTGCCAACGCCGCCTACACCCGGCGCGAGCGCTTCAGCGT
>CAIPUP010000179.1 GCA_903868285.1 uncultured beta proteobacterium | reverse complement strand
CTGGGCGGCTGCATGGTCGGGCCGGACTATCAGCGGCCGAGCGTCAATCTGCCGGCGGGCTATGGCGCGCAGGCCGCGCCGCCCGAGGGCTGGAAGCTGGCCCAGCCGGCCGAGGAGGCGGCACTGAATCCTGCTGGCAAGCCGGCCTCGGGCGCCGACGCCCTGCGCTGGTGGCGACTGTGGCAGGACGAGGGTCTGGCGCGATTGGTCGAGTCGGTCGAGGTGAACAACCAGAACGTGCTGGCGGCGCAGGCGCAATTGCGTCAGGCGCTGGCGGTGATCGACGCCTCGCGTGCCAGCCTCTATCCGGCGCTCACCGCCAGCCTGCCCGCAACTCGGGGGCAGGGCGTATCTTCGTCCACCACCGGCAGCAGCGTGGTCAGCACCGGAGCCAGCACGCGCAACACGGTGCGCCTGTCCAGCAGCGTCAGCTGGGAGGCCGATCTGTGGGGCCGCATCGGTCGCACCATCGAGGCCGGCGAGGCCACTGCTCAGGCCAGTGCCGCCGATCTGGCCGCCACCCTGCTCTCGGCCCGGGCCACCCTGGTGCAGTCCTGGCTGCAATGGCGAATGCTGGGCGCGCAGCTGGCACTGGTCGAGCGCAGTATCGGCGCGTATGAACGTGCGCTACAGATCACCCGCAATCGTTTCGAGGCCGGTGTGGCGCAACGCTCGGATGTGTCGCAGGCCGAGAGCCAGTTGCAAGGCGCGCTGGCGCAGCGCCTCGAGCTGGGACTGCAGCGGCTGCAATTGCAGAACGCCATGGCGGTACTGCTGGGACGCAATCCGGGCAGTCTGGTTGCGGCGGAGCTGGAGGCGGGGATTGCTGCCGCAGCAGTGCCTGGCGCGGCTGTCGCAACGTCTGGCGCGGTCGCAGCGGCGCCAGCGATACCGGTCATCCCCGAGGTGCCGCTCGGTCTGCCCTCGGCGTTGCTGGAGCGGCGTCCGGATGTGGCTGCAGCCGAGCGACGGGTGGCGGCGGCCAATGCCCAGATCGGTGTCGCGCGCGCGGCGTTTTTCCCGACGCTGACCCTGGGCGGTACTCTGGGCTATCAGAACACCCGCCTGGCCGAGCTGGTGAATACCTCCAACCGCTTCTGGTCACTCGGCCCGACCCTGGCCATGACCTTGTTCGATGCCGGGGCGCGTTCGGCGCAACAGGCGCAGGCGGCTGCGGCCTGGGACAAGAGCGTGGCCAGCTATCGCCAGACCGTACTCACCGCGCTGCAGGAGGTGGAGGACAACCTGGCGGCGGTGCGCTGGCTGGAGCAGGAGCAGGCGGCACAGCGCAAGGCCGCCGATACCGCAGCCGAGACGCTGGTGATTGTCCAGAACCAGTATCTGGCCGGGACGGTGAGCTATCTGAACGTGGTGACCGCCCAGAGCGCATCGCTCACCGCCGAGCGTGCGGTGCTGGACATCGCGCTGCGACGCATGAACGCCGGTGTGGCGCTGGTGCGGGCGCTGGGCGGTGGCTGGAAGTGATGCGGCTTTGCTAACGCGCCAGAAAAATCGGCGCGCGCGCGGTTAAGCTTGCCGGCTGTCGTTATTTCACTGTCGTCACATTCCAAGAAGTCAAGCCGATGCAAACCCTCGCCAATCTTTCCGACTATGACCGTGGCCGCATGGCGCAGATCGGTCCGGTCTGGGGCAAGGACATCCAGAAGAACCGCGATGTCGTGCTCGATATCTACACCCCGATGCTGGCGCGCTCGCCCAAGGACGGTGTGCGTCTTACGCGCAACCTGGCCTATGGCAGTCACCCGCGGCAGGTGCTGGACATTTTCAGTCCGGACACCAGCATTGCACCCATGCATGGCATGGCGCCCGGGCAGCCCCGGCCGGTGGCGGTGTTCGTGCATGGCGGCGCCTTTGTGCGCGGGGACAAGCATGTCAATGACGAGATCTATGACAACGTGCTGTGGTGGCTGGCGCGCCACGGCGTGCTGGGGATCAATATCGAATATCGCCTGGCCAATGAAGCGCCGTTCCCGGGCGGCGCGCACGACCTGCATGCGGCGGTGCAGTGGCTGGCGGCCAACGTCGCCGAGTTCGGTGGCGATGCCCGGCGCATTTATCCGATCGGACATTCCGCCGGTGGCGCGCATGTCGCGAGCTGGGCCTTCGATCCGAATATCGCCGCCAAGCCGGGCGCGGAAACGCGCGGTCTGGTGATCATCTCCGGCCGGGTGCGTGCCGATACCCTGCCGGAGAATCCCAATGCACCCGGCGTGCGTGCCTACTTTGGCAACGATGCCTCGCTGTATGAGCAACGCTCGCCGGTGATCTATGCCGATCGTTGTGCACTGCCGGTGCTGATCGCCATTGCCGAATTTGAAAATCCGCTGCTGGATGTGTACGCCGCCGAGCTGCTGTATCGGCTGTCGCTGGCACGCCGGCGCGCGCCGCGCTTTGTGCGCATGGCCGGCCACAACCACACCTCCATCGTGGCGCACTTCAATACGGGTGAGGACCTGCTGGGCCGGGAGATACTGGATTTCATTGCGGCACATCCTTGATGGATCGGATCACGTTTGAATTTGTCTGAAACACTGAACCTGCATAAAAAGGAAATTGCATGAGCACCAGTACTGCTAACCCTGCCATCCCGCAACGCATCACTGGCGTGCTGTCACCGGTGGTGACCCCGTTCAAGCGTGATCTGTCACCCGATCCGGTGCGCTATGTACGCCACTGCAAATGGCTGTTGTCGCAGGGCTGTGCCGGTCTGGCGGTGTTCGGCACCAATAGCGAGGCCAACTCGCTGTCGGTAGATGAACGCATGATGCTGCTGGAAACCTTGGTCAAGGAGGGCGTGCCGGCGTCAAAGCTGATGCCGGGTACCGGCATGTGCGCGCTGACCGATTCGGTGCGCCTGACCGCGCATGCGGTGAAGCTTGGCTGTGCCGGGGTGCTGATGCTGCCG
>CAIPUP010000178.1 GCA_903868285.1 uncultured beta proteobacterium | reverse complement strand
GCCGCAGTCCGTCATTGCTGGAGCGCAGCTTGTCGGCGGTTTCCTTGTAATCGGCACTGTTCTTCTCGGTGCCGGCCTTGGTATAGAAATACTGATGCCGGCCGGATGATGCGAGGATCATTCCTGATTCTTGCGACTGTCGCGACAGGCCGAAGGTGCCGTAGAACGAATGCAGGATTTGCGCGTGATAGGAGTCGCGCGGATTCTCGTGATAGTTCTTCCAGTTCGATGCGATGCGTTGCGTGTCGTAACCCAGAACACGCACCTTGCCCTTCATCACGCGCTGTATGCCCGGACCAACCTCGCCCAGCCAGTCCGCCAGGGGCTCCATGTCGAGCGCGAAGCTGGCAAACACCAGGCCATGAAAGGTTTCCACCTTGAGTTTTTGCAGGCCATGCTCTTCGAGTTTGAAATCTGCCGGCAAGCCGCCTTCACCACGAATGCCACGACGGAAAGCGGCCGAGGTGAGATCGCCCTTCAGGTTGTAAACCCAGGCGTGGTAGACGCAGTAGAACTCCTTGGTGTTGCCGTTTTCCTTCATGCTCACCAGGTTGCCGCGATGGGCGCAACGATTGAGCATGCCGTAAACCTTGCCATCCTCACCGCGCGTGATCAGCACCGGAGACTCGCCGATCTGTGTTGCCTTGAAGTCACCGGGATTGGCAACCTCGGCTTCCAGGCCGACGTAGTGCCAGACCCTGCCGCGAAAAATTCTTTCCTGTTCGCGTGCATAGACCTGCGGATCGGTGAAGGTCCAGTAAGGCGCACGGCTGGGGCCTTCGGCCGGCCACTGGTAACGCATCGGGTCCAATGCGGGGGCGGCATACGGCGTGACGCTGTTCGGGCTGGCAGGTACGGCGCTCATGTGGAGTGTCTCCTTGGATCGGTGCTATCGAGTACAAAAAGCAGCGTGGAGTTTAACGCTCCCACCTGCATGCATTCTGGTCTCAGCCTGGTTTTATCGAAAAGCGATGGCTTAGCTGTTAAAATTGATGGCTGTTGTTGATTGTTTTCCCCATCCGCCTGTAACGCCCGTGTGCCGGGTGTTGGCAGGTCCCTCGCCTACCGAACGAGGTGCTGCACGGCAGCGTCTTGCGGCGGGCGTTTTTCTGGAACGTCTTCTTATGCGCAGTTTTTTCGCCCCTGTATCCATCCTGCTCGGCCTTGTCATGACGTTAATGCCCGGTATGGCCAGCAGTGCTACGACGGGAGGCGGTGCCATGCGCGTAGACGCCGAAATCGGCGGCATGGTGAAAGTCAATTCGGTGGCGCGCCTGTTGGCCGGCTTGCCGCCAACTTATCCGGGGCATCGTGATTCAGCGGAATCGGCAACCTGGAAAGAACACAGCGCGGCCATGGGCTCGGCACTGACCCGTTTGAACAACGACCGCGGTACCGCCATGGCGGCATGGCGCGACAGCGTGCTGCAGGGCAGTTGTGGTCAGCCGGCCAGCGCCGCCTCGGTGCCTGCTGCGCCGTCTGCCGGGAGCGCGTCGACATCGCAAGCCGCTGCCCGCACCCTGTTCTATCCTTTCAGCGGCCCGGATTTTTTCAATGCCCACTTGTTGTTTCCGGGTTGCGACAACTACCTGATGTTTGGCCTCGAGCATGTCGGTGATTTGCCGCAGATCGATGCCATCAATGAGCGCGATCTGGCGCGCTTGCTGACCGATGTGCGGCGGTCGGTATCCGATCTGTTCGATCGCAATTACTTCATCACCGAGAACATGTCGCGCCAGCTACGTACTTCGCAGTTGCATGGTGTGCTGCCGTTGCTGGTGATACCGATGGCGCTGTCGGGGGTGGAAATCCTGCGCATCCTGCCGAATGAAGCGGTGCGCAACATGAAGCAGCGCGTGGCGCGCGAAGCAGTCAGCGCGCCGGCGGTTGCGCCAGCCAATGCCGATGGCTCGCCCGCGGCAGAGGTCAAGCCTGTCAAAGCCTGGCGCCCCATGCGCCAGCTCAACGGTGTGATCATCGAATTCCGCAAGCCAGGTTCGAGTACGGTGCAGCGTTTGCACTACTTCACGGTGGATGCCACCGATCGTGGTCTGAGCGCCTATCCGGAATTCATTGATTATCTGCGCGGCTTTGCGCCGACCACCAGCTTCGTCAAATCGGCGTCGTACTTGCTGCATGGACGCGAATTCAGTCGTATGCGTCAGACGGTGCTCGATATGAGTGAAGTGCTGGTGCAGGACGATACCGGGGTTCCCTACAGCTATCTGACGCGCTGGAATGTCAGTCTGTATGGACGCTATGAGATTCCCATCCGGCCGTTTGAAAAAGGCTATTTCCAGCCAGCGCTGGACCGCGCCTTCAAGGAAGCCAACCCGGCCTTGCTGTCGTTTGACTTCGGTTACAACTACAGTGACCGGCGTGACAACCGCTCCAATGTACTGGTGGCGCGTCGCCGGCGATGAAGCTGTCGGCGTTACGCGTCCTGAGTTGCACCTTGTTGCTGGGCCTGGGCATGCAGGCGACCGTGAGCCAGGCACAGCGCAGTTTTGGCGGCGCTGAAAGCGCCCCCGGCGTTGCCAGCGCTTTTTTTCGCACCAGCGACGGACTGAGCCTGCATTACTACCAGGTGGGGCCACAACACAGTGCCAGTACCGTGTTGCTGCTGCCGGGCTGGTCGATGCCAGCCAGTCTGTGGAACGCGCAGTGGAAGGCTTTGGCAGTGCGTCATCGGGTGCTGGCGCTGGATCCGCGTGGTCAGGGGCTGTCGGAGTTTCCGGCGCCGCTGGATGAGCCTTTGTGGAGCATCGATCGTCGTGCTGACGATGTGCGCGAGTTGTTGCGCAGCGTGGATAAGGCATCCACGTCCCGCCTGATTCTGGTGGGTTGGTCACTCGGTGCGCTGGAATTGCTGCATGCCTTGCAGCGCGATCCGGTGCTGGCAGCACGCGTGGCGGCCGTGGTGCTGGTGGACAGTTCGGTGGGTGAGGGCGAGCCAGGTGCTGCGAGCGGCTTCCGCGCTGCGCTGCAGGCCGATCGCCGCGCAGCGCTGGAGAGTTTCATCCGCGCCATTTTTGCTCAACCGCAGTCAGAGAACCGTATCAACGAGTTATTGCAAGGGGCGCTGCGCCTGCCCTTGCAGACCAGTCTGGACCTGTTTCCTTCCGACCTGCCGCGTGAATACTGGCGCAACGCGGCGCGCAGTCTTGCCATGCCTTTGCTGTATGTTGTGACGCCACAGTTTGCCCAGCAGGCCGCGCTACTGGAAGCGGCGCGCATGCAGGCCGGCCGGCCAGTACAGACGGCGGTGTTTGAATCGTCTGGCCATGCCTTGTTTGTGGATGAACCCGAGGCCTTCAACAACCTGCTGGAAGAATTTCTGTTGACCCTGGATTGAGACGGAAAGCGCCAACATGACCCGAGCCCGCAAGATCATCATTACCTGTGCTGTCACCGGATCCATACACACGCCAAGCATGTCGCCGCATCTGCCGCTGACACCGGCACAGATTGCGGCCGAGGCCATTGCAGCGGCCGAGGCTGGCGCTGCCATCGTGCATCTGCATGCGCGCCAGCCCGAGGATGGCAGGCCGAGCCAGGACCCGGCACTGTTCCAGCAATTTCTGCCGCAGATCAAGGCCGCCAGCGATGTGGTGGTGAACATCACCACCGGTGGTGCCGCCACCATGACCACGCAGGAGCGCCTGCTGCCGGCGTTGCAGTTCAAGCCCGAGGTGGCCTCGCTCAACATGGGCTCGATGAATTTCGGGCTGTATCCGATGCTCGGGCGCTACAAGTCATTCGCGCATGACTGGGAAGAGCCGTATCTGCGTGACAGCGATGAGCGTATTTTCAAGAACACCTTCCGCGACATCGAAACTATTCTGCGTTCCTGTGCCGAAAACGGTACGCGCTTCGAGATCGAGTGCTATGACATTGGCCATCTGTATACCGCTGCCCATTTCCTTGAGCGTGGATTGATCAAGCCGCCGTTATTCATCCAGGGCGTGTTTGGCATCCTCGGCGGCATTGGCGCGCATACCGAGGATGTGGCGCACATGAAGCGTACCGCCGACCGTTTGTTTGGCGATGACTACCTGTTCAGTGTGCTGGGTGCCGGTCGCAACCAGATGCCGGTGGCGACGCAGTCCTTGCTGCTGGGTGGCAACGTGCGGGTGGGTCTGGAGGATTCGCTCTGGGACGCGCCAGGCAAGCTGGCCGCCAGCAATGCGGTACAGGTGCAACGTATTCGTGCCATTGCCGAGAGTCTGGCGCTACAGGTCGCGACGCCGGATGAGGCGCGGCAGTTGCTGGGTCTGAAGGGCCGCAATGCGGTGGCGTTTTAACGCGCTGTTTTCAACCGGAGCACATCATGTCCAACGTCTACCGCCGTCCCTCCCGGATCAAAAGCCTGATCGGCCGCACCCTGGGGGTGCTGTCCTCACTGTCCTTGTTACCCAGCCTCGCGCCGGCAGCGCAGCCGGTGCCGCCGGCCAGCCAGGAGGCTTTGCTCGGACATGTGTTCACGCCGCTATTGCCAGGTAAGCCGGTGGCGCTCAAGCAGTACGCTGGGCAGGTGATTCTGGTGGTGAACACCGCCAGCCAGTGCGGCTTCACCTATCAGTACCAGGGCTTGGAGAAACTGCATCAGAGCTACAAGGGCAAAGGCCTGGTGGTGCTGGGGTTCCCCAGCAATGACTTTGGCAATCAGGAGCCGGCCGCCGGCAAGGAGATCGCCGATTTTTGCGAGGTCAACTACGGTGTGAGTTTTCAAATGCTCGACAAGCTCGCCACGCCCATCCCGCGCAACCCGTTCTACGCCGGACTGATCCGCGCCAGTGGCCAGGCGCCGCAATGGAATTTCCACAAGTACCTGATTGATCGTCAGGGGCGGGTGAAGAGCTTTCCCAGTGCGGTCGAGCCGACCAGCCGCCAGCTCACCAGTGCGATAGACGCGGCCTTGCAGGCGAAGTGAGCCGCATTCCGACTGCACCTCTGAGTTCCGCCCCGGTAACTCTGTAAGTTATTGATTTTATTGGTTTTTACAGATCGCCTTGCGAGGCAAGCCGGCGCAGATTGCGTATCGTGTCGACGTCCGCCTGTTCCCAGGCAGCACGGCGCATTTGCTGATAAGCCGCAGTCTGCGGATCGTTGGCGGCCAGCAGTTCCTGTTGTGCGGCACAGCCATCGTCGTCGTAGACAAAGCGCACGAACAGCCGTCCGGGTTCCGGTTCCTCGATGGCCATGCTGAGCAGCGAGCCGGCCAGTTCTGGCGGGAACTCGGTGCAATAGCGCACCGTACTGCGCTCACGGTCGTAGAGCACCTGATCGCGGATCAGCAGCGAACCAAAGCGAAACTCGCGTTGCACGCCCTGCGCGCCGCGCGACAGGATGCGGCAGTCGTCCAGCGCCAGCACGAACTGCATCGGATCTTCCGCTCGCAGTTGCAGCCCGCGCCAGAGCTGCTCGCGAGACAGCCAATCCAGCATTGGGTTCAGCGGTTCATTGATCTCGATGAGGTGGTCGAATTGCATTGCCAGTACAGCCTTACTCCAAGGTGATTTTCTGTTCCCGGATGATCTTGCCCCAGCGCGCCATTTCATTACGAATGAAGGCATCAAATTCTTTCGGCGTGCTGCCCACCGCCTCCAGCCCTTGCTCCGCCAGACGCGCTTGCATGTCCGGTTTGGTCAGGGCTTTGATCGATTCGGCATTGATGCGCGCGATCAGTTCCGGCGAGGTTTTCGCTGGCGCGAGTAAGCCAACCCAGGTTTCCGTGCCAAAGCCGGGAATCGATTCGCTCATGGTCGGCATGCCTGGCGCGATGTTGCTGCGCTTGTCCGATGTTAATGCCAGCACTTTCACCCGGGCTGATTTAACAAACGAGGAGGCAGTGGGCACGGTGGCGAACATCACGTCGACCTGACCACTGGCCAATTCGCTCATCGCCAGGCCGGCGCTCTTGTAGGCAATCATGGTGACATCAATGCCTGCGGCGAGCTTGAGCGCTTCCATCAGTAGCCGGGCTGGTGAGCCCGGCCCCACCACAGCAAAATTCACTGCACCGGGTTTGGCCTTGGCCAATTGCACCAAATCGTTGAGATTGTTTGCCGCAAAGCTGCCACTGGCCAGCAGCATCATCGGTCCGCGTGTCAACAGGCTGATGGGCGCCAGATCATTGAGCGTGTCGTAGTCCAGTTTCTTGAACAGGTGCGGGTTGGTGACATGGCTATCGAATACGGCCAGCAAGGTATAGCCATCGGCTGCGGCACGCACCGCCGCAGCCGTACCCAGCGTGCTGCCGGCACCCACCCGATTTTCGACGATGACCTGCTGCCCCAGACTTTCGGATAGCTTCTGTGCGGTGAGCCGCGCCACGATATCGGGCAGGCCCCCGCTGCCGTTTGGAACGATCATGCGTATCGGGCGTTGTGGCCAATTGCTCGCATTGCCTGGTGCCGTGCTTTGCGCCTGTGCCGTCGGCGCAAACGGAATGCTGCCAAAGCCAATCATTCCGAGCAGGGCTGTCACCGCAATGCTGCGAATCAGGCCGATACGGGATGGGTGTTGCCGGCGCAGGGCTCCGGGGCTTGCGTAATCAATTGATGTGTTCATGTCTTCTCCTCAGTGACTCCTCAGTCGGCAGGTATGATAAGCGCTGCCTGCGCAGGGGGAGAGCCATGCGTGCAAATCAGGTTTTCAGATCGTTGTTGCAGGATTTTTTGAACTTCATCAAGGAACGCAAGCATGGCTGATTTCAAATTGTTGAATTACGCAGACGCCAATGGCGCGGCCCGTCCCGGCATTCTGGTGGGCGAGGACAGCATCATCGATTTGCAGGACGCGCTGCCGGGCAAGGCCTGGGCGCAATCGAATATCGCCGTGCTGGGCGTTTGGGACGAAGCCCTGCCCGCGCTGCATGCGCTGGCGGATAACAAGGCCGCAGCGCGTAAGCCCCTGTCGTCGGTGAAGCTGATGGCACCGCTGCTGTATCCGCCGGCTATCTATTGCGCCGGCGCGAATTACATGGCGCATGCCAAAGAGATGTCGACCGAAGGTGAGGGCGTGGACAAGACCAAGACCCAGCCTTATTTCTTTTTGAAGTCGGCACCGCATTGCGTGATCAATCCGGGCGATGACATTCGCTTGCCGGGTGTTTCCAAGACCGTCGACTGGGAGGCTGAATGCGCGGTGGTGATTGGTCGTCGTGCGCGTAACGTCAGTGTTGCCGATGCGCGCAAATATGTTGCCGGTTACACCATCATGAATGACCTCTCGGCGCGTGACCTGTCGCGTCGTCCGGACTGGCCGCGCTGGGGCATCGACTGGTTCGGCCACAAGAATTTCGATGGTGCAGCGCCCATGGGGCCGTGGATCACACCGGCTGACCAGATGCCGGATCCCTATGCCAGCCGGCTGGAGTTGTGGGTGAATGCCGACAAGATGCAGGACACCCTGGTGGCCGATCTGATTTTCAATATCGAAGAAAT
>CAIPUP010000177.1 GCA_903868285.1 uncultured beta proteobacterium | reverse complement strand
GCCAGTGCCGATGTGCCGTTGGCAGCGGGTGAGGTTGCCATCACTGCCAGCATGATCGGACGGTTCTATTCCCAGCCCGAGCCGGGTGCCGCAGCCTATGTCAGCGTGGGTGCAACGGTGCGTGAGGACAGCACCGTGGGCTTGGTCGAGGCCATGAAAATGTTCAATGCCGTCCATGCCGGCGTGAACGGTGTCGTCACCCGGATCTGCGTGCAGGATGCCGCGCTGGTGGAGTACGGCCAAGTGTTGTTCCATGTCCGACCTTCCTGACGCGGGCTGTCGATGACTGTCGCTATCCGTCGGGTGCTGATCGCCAATCGCGGCGAGATCGCACTCCGCATCATCCATGCCGCCCAGGCGCTGGGTATTGAAACCGTGCTGGCCACGTCGCAGGCCGATCGCGATAGCCTGCCGGCGCGCATGGCCGATCGTGCGCTGTGCATCGGCCCGGCGCAATCCTCCGAGAGCTACCTCAAGATCGATGCCTTGCTGACTGCCGCGCTGGAAAGCGGTTGCGATGCGCTGCATCCGGGCTATGGCTTTCTGGCCGAATCCGAGCAGCTGGCCGAAGCCTGTGCCAAGGAAGGCATTATTTTTGTCGGGCCGACACCGGATCAGATTCTGCGCATGGGCAATAAGCTTGAAGCCCGCGCGCTGGCACGCCAGGCCGGTGTGCCGATGCTGCCAGGCTCGGAAAAAGTGAACGACTTCGAGCAGGCCATGACCATTGCCGATGGCATCGGCTATCCGGTCATGCTCAAGGCTGCTGCAGGCGGTGGTGGGCGCGGCATGAAGATTGTTCCGCGACGTGAGGACATGCAGCGCCTGTTTGCCGCTGCCTCGGGTGAATCGCGCGCCGCCTTTGGTGATGACACCCTGTATCTGGAGCGCTACATCTCGAATGCCCGGCATGTCGAGGTGCAGATACTCGGTGACAGCCATGGCCATGTGATCCACCTGGGCGAGCGTGATTGCTCGTTGCAGCGTCGGCATCAGAAGGTGGTGGAGGAGTCGCCCGCACCACTGTTGCCCGAGGCGCTGCGCCAGAGCATTCGCGATGCAGCGCTCAAGCTCGGCCGTGGCATTGCCTATCAGAACGCCGGCACGGTGGAATTCATCGTCGATGGCGACATCGGCGAATTCTATTTTCTGGAAATGAACACCCGTATCCAGGTCGAGCATCCGGTGAGCGAGATGGTCAGCGGCATCGATCTGGTGCAGGAGCAGTTCCGGGTTGCCGCTGGCGAGGCGCTGCGCTTTACCCAGGAGGATGTGGTGCTGCGTGGTCATGCCATCGAGTGCCGCATCAATGCCGAAGTGCCCAGCGAAGGCTTTCGTCCCAGTCCTGGCCTGATCACCGTTTGGCAGCCGCCGCAGGGACCGAACATCCGCCTGGACAGTCACTGCTATGCCGGCTATCGGGTGCCGATCTATTACGACTCGATGCTGGCCAAGTTGATCGTCTATGGCAGCGACCGCAACGAGGCGATACAGCGCATGCGCAGTGCCCTGGCGCGCTTTCAGGTCGAGGGCATCGGCACCACGCTGCCGTTCCTGCGCTACGCCATGGCACAGGAAGATTTTGTCGCCGGCCGGGTCAATACCGCACTGGTGGAAAAAATGATCAACGAGATGGCTGCGAAATAAACCAGCCACCGCTGGTCGTAACAACCGTCGTCGCAATAACCAGAAATATCAAGGGAGTCAGCATGTCCGAGCGTATCGAGTTCGTCGACGTCACGTTGCGTGACGGTCATCAGAGCCTGTGGGCAGAGCGCATGACCACCGGCATGATGCTGCCGATGGTCGAGCGCCTGGATCGCGCCGGTTTCATCGGTCTGGAAGTGCTGTCGCCTTCGTTCATCGGCAAATGTGTGCGCGATCTGCATGAGGATCCGATCGAGCGCATCCGGCTATTGGCCAAGCGTGGTGGTCGCACACCGATGCGGGTCAATGGCGGCGGCTTGAATCTGTTCGGCTCCGATCAGCAGTCGATGGTGGAACTGTTCTGGCGTGTCATGGCTGCAGCCGGTATCCAGGAGGTGCGGGTCTCGGACTCCTGGAACGATCCCAAGGTGTGGGCCTTGCGTGCCGGTGCAGCCGCTGCTGCCGGGGTGCGGCCCATCATCAACATCACCTATTCCATTTCGCCCCGCCACACGGACCAGTACTACATCGAGCGCACCCAGGCGGCAGTCAAGCTCAAGCCGTTCCGCTTGTGCCTGAAGGATCCGGGCGGATTGCTGACGCCAGAGCGCACCCGCACCCTGGTGCCGCTGATGCTGCAACATGCCGCCGGTATCCCGATTGAAATGCATACCCATTGCTCCACCGGCCTGGGCCCGTTGTGCGTACTTGAGGCGGTGCAGCAGGGCATCCGCATCGTCAACACTTCGCTGCCGCCGCTGGCTGACGATGCCTCGCTGCCCTCGCTGTTCAATGTCGCGGCCAATCTGCGTGCCATGGGCTATGAAACCAATATCGACGAAGACAGCCTGCGTCCGGTGTCCAGGCACTTCACCACCATCGCCCGCCGCGAGGGCTTTCCCATCGGCGAGCCGGTGGCCTATGACTACTCGCAATACATCCATCAGATTCCCGGCGGCATGATTTCCAATCTGCGCAATCAGTTGCGCGAAGTCGGTGCCGAAGACCGCTTGCCTGCGGCCATGCAGGAGGCAGTGCAGGTGCGGGCCGAGTATGGCTTTCCCATCATGGTGACGCCGCTGTCGCAATTTGTCGGCAGCCAGGCAGCGGTGAATGTCATGACCGGTCAACGCTATGCCCAGGTCACCGATCAGTCGATTCGTTATGCGCTGGGACATTTCGGCGGTGATGTCGAAACGCTGATGGACCCGGCGGTGCGGGCACGCATCCTCGATCGTCCGCGCGCGCGTGAACTGGCGGCGGTGGAATTCCAGCAACTGAGCGAAGCGCAGATCCGGCGTGATCTGGGTGCCGAGGGCGTGTCGGAAGATGACCTGCTGTTGCGCTACTTGTTGCGCAAGGATGACATCGAGCGCATGCGTGCCTCGCCCACCGGCAGTGGCCCGGTCAAGGAATACGACACCGAGGGCGATGCCATGGTGTCGCTGATCAGCGAACTGTCTCGCCTGGCCGGTGGCAATACGGTGCGCATCAGCAAGCCCGGGTTCAGCCTGACCCTGGGCAAGGGCGCACCCTGAAAGTATCTGGGAGCAATCTGGGAGCAATCTGGGAGCAGCCTGGGACCAGCCCGGCACCAGCCTGAGCGCAACCGCCATTCAAGGAATATCACATCATGTCCAGTACCCAAGCCAACTATTACGGAAAGCTGGCCTTTGTCGGCACCGGCGAGGCCGCGCTCGGTGGTGACCGGGTGCGCACTGCGCAGGACCTGGCGGTGGAAGCCTCGCTGGCAGCGATGGCCGATGCCGGACTGTCGCCGCGGGATATCGATGGCGTGATCACCGCCAGCCCCTCGGGTGATCCGCATTTTGTCTTCAGCTCGCTGGTGACCGAGGCGCTGAACATTCCGGCGCGCATCAACACCACCTTGCAAAATGCCGGCGCTTCGCCCTGCATGGGTGTGCTGTATGCGGCGCGCGCCATCGCTGCCGGTGAAGCGCATACCGTGCTGGTGTGTGAGAGCGACAGCCGTGCGGCCCGCTTCAAGGGCGACAAGATCCAGGCCCTGCGTGCCGCCCGTCCCTGGACCGATGACTGGGAAGACCCCTACGGGTTGACGGTGCCGGGCAAGTACGCCCTGATCGCCCAGCGCTGGATGCATCGCCATGGTGGCAGCGCAGAAGATCTGGCCGCCGTGGCAGTCGCGGCGCGTGCCCATGCCGGACGGCAGGCCACCGCACCCAAACGTGATCCGCTCAGCATCGAGGCGGTATTGGCCTCGCCGATGATTGCTTCGCCCTTGCGCGTGCTGGATTGCTGTCCGGTCACCGACTGGGGTGGCGCGATGATTCTCACCACGCTGGAACGGGCGCGTGATCTGCGCAAGACGCCGGTGCGCTTGCTTGGTGGTGGCGAGGGACATGCGCCCTATCACATGCATGAAACCGACGAGCTGCCTTCGGCTGCCACCCGGCAATCGGCCGAGGCCGCATTCGGCATCGCCGGTGTGAAGCCAGCCGATATCGACACCGCGCAGGTGTTCGACGCCTTCACCATCGCAGCCCTGGTGGCGATGGAAGAGTTGGGTTTCTGTGCCCCGGGCGAGGGCGGGCGTCTGTTTGCCGAGGGTCATACCGCGCTCGGCGGTTCGATTCCCACCAATACCTCGGGCGGCATGATGACCTGGGGCAATGCCCACATCATCGTGTTACCGGAAGCCATCCGTCAGGTGCGCGGTGAGGCCGGCGTGAATCAGGTACCGAATGCCGAACTGGCGCTGGCGCATGGTATCGGCGGGCCGATGTCACTGTCCTGCACACTCATTCTGGGTCGCTGAACGCATCGCGCTGGTAACCGCACTGGAAAAAAAGAGAACTGCCATGAAACCCGATATGCCCAAGACTGAAACTGCCGCTGCCACCGCTGCTGCTGCCCCCCGGCCCAGGCCATCCAAACCGGTACCTTCGCCCAGCGATGCCAACCGACCGTTCTGGGCCGGATGTGCCGCTGGGGAATTGCGCCTGAAATGCTGCAAGGCTTGTGGCCGGCATCAGGCGCCGACGCGCGCTGCCTGTCATTGCGGTGGACTGGCGTTTGACTGGGTTACGGTGTCGGGCAAGGCCACGTTGTTTTCCTATACCGTGCTGCATCGCGCACCCGATCCGGCTTTCAAGGACGATCTGCCCTATGTCGTGGCCATCGTCGAGTTCGAGCAGGGCGGACGGCTGATGAGCAATCTGGTGGGTTGTGCGCCGGAAGCGGTGCATTGCGGCATGGCGCTGGAAGCGGTGTTCGAGACCGTGGCCGAGGGCATCGGTCTGCCGAAGTTCCGACCGGCCTGAATTACGCTTGGCCGGTTTAGGGTCTCACCTGAGGAGGAACGGACCATGACCAACAAGGGACACCCAGGACGCGTCGCCCTGGTGACCGGCGCTGCACGTGGCATTGGTGCCGCAACCGCCATTGCGCTGGCGCAGCGTGGTATCGCACCAGTGCTGTTGGTACGCGATCCGGCGGCTGCAGAGGCCACGCAGCAAGCGGTGCTGGCGCATGGCGTGACATGTGGCGTGTTGCAGGCCGATGTGGCGGAGGCGGCACAGGTGCAACAGGCCGTGGCGCAGTTGCTGCGCGAATACGGTCGGCTTGATGTGCTGGTGAACAACGCCGGACAGATCGACCCCATCGGGCGTATTGCCGATACCGATCCTGCTGTCTGGGCACGTGCTATCGAAGTCAATCTGCTCGGGCCCTATTTGCTGATCCATGCCACTTTGCCGGCGTTGCTGGCCAGCCCGCAAGCGGCGGTGGTGAATCTCTCTACCGGTGCAGCACATACACCGCGTGAGGGCTGGTCGGCCTATTGCAGCAGCAAGGCCGGGCTGTGCATGCTGACGCGTGCGCTGGCGCATGAATACGCCGCGCAAGGATTGGCGGCTTATGGGCTGCAGCCAGGCCTGGTTGACACTGCGATGCAGGTGCAGATCCGTGCTTCGGGCATGAATGAAATCAGCCGTATCCCGCGCGAACAGCTGGCGGCGCCGGCGCATTCCGCGGCGCTGATCGCCTGGCTGTGCGATCGTCGTCCGGCGCAGTTCATTGGCCAGGATCTGAGCGTTCGAGACGAGGTGCTAATGCAGCAAATGCAGCAGCAAATGCAGCAGCAGTTTCAGCAGTAGGAGGGGGCATGCAGGGCAACAGGTCGAGTACGGAGCTTGCAGGGGATGCTGCAGTCGGTGTTGCAGTTGATCGGTCAGGGCGTGCCGAGCAACTGCGATGGTTGACCGAGACGACACGCGGCACGCCCATGGGCGATTTGCTGCGGCGTTTCTGGCAACCGGTGGCGTTATCGCGTGAGCTTGCCCCGGGTAAGGCCATGCCGGTGCGGATCCTTGGCGATACGCTGACCTTGTATCGCGGCGCCAGTGGCAAGGCTTATCTGCTGGCCGGGCAATGCCGTCATCGTGGCACGGTACTGCATACGGGCTGGGTCGAGGGTGAGCGCATCCGGTGCATGTATCACGGCTGGCAATTCGATGGCAGTGGCGCCTGCACCGAGCGTCCGGCCGAACGTGAATCGGTGCCGCCACCGCAGGCGGCCATTGCTGCCTACCCCGCTCAGGAATATTGCGGTCTGATCTTCGCGTGGCTGGGCGAAGGCGCTGCGCCGGCGTTTGATTTGCCTCGCAAGGCAGTTTGTGAATCCGGTCAGCCGCGCATTGTGGCGACGCGCGAGGACTGGGACATGAACTGGTTCCAGCAGATCGAAAATTCGCTTGACCCGACGCATGTCAGCTTCGCTCACCGCACCTTGCGTGTTGGTGCCTTCGGTGCGGCGGTGACCAACGGCATACCGGAGCTGTCCTATATCGAGACCGAAGCCGGCCTGGAACAGACCGCCACGCGCGCTGCCGACAACGTGCGCAAGAGCGACTGGACGTTTCCCAACAACAACCATGTGGTCGTGCCGGGGCTGAGGCCGGATGATCCCTGGATTGATTTCATTATCTGGATGGTGCCGCAGGACGACATCCATGCCACGCGGTTCACGCTCTATGTGATGGCCTCGCACGACGCACAGGCCAATCAGCGTTTTGATGAGTACTTCCAGCGTTACGGCAGCTACAACGCTGCCGAGCACCGACAGGAACTGTTCTTGCAGGCCAGGGGCCCGGAGGAGGCCGACAAGCTGGCCGGCCTGATTTCCGCCCAGGACTATCTGGCGCAGCGTGGACAGGGCCGGGTCGCCAACCGTGCCGATGAATTGCTGGGACGTTCTGATCTTGGCGTGGTGACGCTGCGTCGCCTGTTCTGGCGCGAGTTGCAGGCATTGCGCGAGGGTCGTCCAACCAAGCACTGGAGGCGTCGCCCGGATGTCAGTGCCTTGCCGATACAGCCTGGTGACCAGCGCATTGCCGATGTTTAACCATGACCGAGGAGTGATTCCCATGTATGCAGTCACGCGCAAACCATTACCCGGAACCGGCTTGATTCACTTTTGCATCGTCGCGGTGATGACAGCCATAGTCGCTGCCTCGCCCCTGACGGCAGTGCCGGCACTGGCGCAAGACGGTACACAAGACCCGGCGGTGCGCAATTACCCGTCGCGGCCCATCAAGATGATCGTGGCCTATACCGTGGGTGGGGGCACCGACATCATGGCGCGGCTGGCGGCCAAGGAACTGTCGCAGGCATTCGGTCAGCCGGTGGTGGTGGAAAACCGCGCCGGAACCCTGGCGATTGCCGGTACGGAAGCAGGTGCCAGGGCCGCACCGGATGGCTACACCCTGCTGGCAACACCCTCGGGTCCGATGACCATGAACCCCATCGTGCGGGCGCAACTGCCGTATTCACCGACGCGTGACTTTGCCGCCATTTCGGTCATGGGCAAGCTGCCGTTTTTGCTGGCAGTCAATGCCTCGCTTCCGGTGCGCAATCTGAAGGAACTGATCGACTACGCGCGGGCGCGTCCGAATGAAGTCAGCTACGGCGCTTCCGGTCCGCTGTTTCAGCTCGGGGTGGAATTGCTCAAGCAAAAAACCGGCACGCAGTTTCTGCACATTCCCTACAAAAGCAGTGGCGATGGTGTTGCGGCACTGCTGTCAAATCAGGTGACCATGGTGCTGCTGGATACACCGCCGCTGTCGGGCCCGGTGAAAAGCGGTCGACTGCGTGCGCTGGCGTTTGCCAATGACAAACGCAGCGCTTCGTTTCCCGACGTGCCAACGACCACCGAGTCCGGCTTCGAGGGTATGGAGGTTTACACTTGGGTCGGCATGATGGCGCCCGCCGGCACACCGTCCGGTATTCTGCGCAAGCTCGAAATCGAGTTGATCCGTATTTCCAAACTGCCGGAAGTGCGTGAGCGCTTTCAGGCCCTGGGTGTCGAGCCCATGGGTACCAGTGCCGAGGAGTTCCGTCGCATCATCGCGGATGAAACGCAGCGCTGGTCGGCGGTGGCCAAGGCCTCGGGCATCAAGCCGGAGTAGTGCCCAGACCAGGAATGAAATCGCGCATGGCCATCAGCGCATGCTGGGCGTCATCGCTGTCGAACTCGCGCAGCACGAAGGCATGTTGCCGGCCTTCATATTTGATCAGCGTGGCGCTGCCCTCGGCGGCCTGCCAGGCCGCGACCAGGCGGTCGGCCATGTCCGGGGTGAGGTTGTCGTCGTTGGTGCCCTGTAGCACCAGCAGCGGCGGCAGCTTCAGTCCGGATGCGCCTGTCTCGCCGCGTGTCAGCAACAACGTTGGGTTGCCGTCTTCCATCTCGGCCTCGGACGGCCAGAAGGCATGGTGGGCGTCCAGCAGGTTTTTGTTGTTGCGCTCGGTCACCATGCGATAGCGCGCCAGCGGATCAGCCACCGGCCAGCCGGTGATGACAAAGGCCAGCGCGCCATCCAGTGCCTCCGGTGAGGGCGATGCAGCCATCGTTGCGTCGGGCAGCAGTGCCTCGGTCATGTAGCGCGCATGGCGTGGACGCAGTGCCGATAGCAGCAGCTGATGTCCGCCGCTGGAGGTGCCCAGTCCGCCGATACGCTGTGGGTCGATATCGAGGGAGTCGGCATGCGCCTTGAGCCAGCGTGTGCCGAGATTGACGTCGGCCACCGAGGCCGGATAGGCGTATTGCGGCGGCATGCGAAAGTCCAGCGCGGCGACCACACAGCCGTGCGCGGCCAGCCAGGTGTCGATGCGTTCGTTCTGGGTGCGGGTCTGCGTGGTCCAGGCGCCGCCATGCACATCAATCAGGGCCGGGAACGGCCCCTTGCCCTGCGGCCGGTATAGCCGCAACAGCAGCGGTTCATCCTCGCTGCCGCCAAAGACACGCTCTTCCACCTGCACAGCGTAACGCCCCATCATCGCCCCGAAATTGATATAAGTTATTGATTTAAAAGGATTTTTTTGGCGCTGCGGCGGAGGCTGGCGGCGGTCAGGCGCGGATATCCGGATCGAGCTGGCGCTCCAGTTGCGCGATCTGGTCTTTCAGCAGCAGCTTGCGTTTTTTCATGCGCTTGAGTGCCAGCTGATCCAGCATCGCCGGCGCGCTCGACTGTATGCCCAGCTGCGTGATCGCCGCATCCAGATCGCGGTGTTCCAGCATCAGCTCATTGAGCCGGGTCTGGAGCTGAAAGCGCAGCGATTCATCGATGATCTGTCCCATGCCGGCATTCTAAGCGTTGCGTTACGGCGTACTCGCGCTGCGCCGGCTCCAGCGCAGCATCAGCACGCCGACGATGATCATCGGCAGTGACAGCCACTGTCCCATGCTCCAGCCCAGACTGAGCAGCCCGAGAAAATCATCCGGCTCGCGAAACCACTCGGCGATGAAGCGCAGGCTGCCATAGCCGATCAGGAACAGCGCCGACAGTTCACCCAGCGGCCGTGGCCGACGGGCATGCCACCACAGCAGTGCGAACAGCGTGAGGCCCTCCAGTCCCATCTGATACAGCTGCGACGGATGACGCGGCAGCGCGCCGGCGGCCGGATGCGCGAACAGCATGCCCCAGGGCACATCGGTGATGCGGCCCCACAGCTCGCCATTGAGATAGTTGCCCAGCCGGCCGGCCGCCAGACCGATCGGCACCAGCGGCGCGATGAAGTCGGTCACTGCCAGCCAGCGCAGCTGATGCCGTCGCGCCACCCATAGCATCGCCAGCAGCACACCGAGAAAGCCGCCATGAAAAGCCATGCCGCCTTGCCATACGGCGAATATCTCCAGCGGATGCGAAAGGTAATAGGCCGGCTTGTAGAACAGCACATAGCCAAGACGTCCGCCCAGAATCACCCCCAGCACACCGAAGAACTGCAGATCGTCCAGCAGCGCCAGCGTGGCGCCACCGCCCTGACCGCGCGCAATACGCCAACGCCCGAGCAGATAGGTGCTGAGGAAGGCGATCAGATACATCAGCCCGTACCAGCGTATGGCCAGCGGGCCGATGGCGATGGCAACAGGATCGTAGGCAGGATGAATGAGCATGCGCGGTACCGTTGGAGACAAGGACGGCATCCTAGCCGATGCGCCATGGCAGCGATGCTGAATGCAAGCGTTGTCAGCAAGACGCCGTGGTGAGCAGGCCGTGGTGAACAGGCCGTGGTTGGCGCAGGCTTGGGCTGGCGTAAAGTGTCGCGGCATGTCCTCGCCATCCATCACACCGTCGCTGTTCCCGGCCGCTTCTGGTCGTGCCTTGCTGCCGGCTTATCTCGCGTTGACGCTGACCTCGGCGCTGTGGGGCAGTAACTCGGTAGTGGCCAAACGACTGTTCGAACTGGTGCCGCCGCTGACCCTGGGTTGGCTGCGCTGGTCGGTGGTGTTGCTGGCACTGGCACCGCTGGTGTGGCGCGAGCGCCAAGCCATGCTGGCGGCAATGCGTCGACAGTGGCCCTTGCTGCTGGGCCTGGCTCTGCTCGGGGGTGTGCCGCAGAACATGCTGACCAATACCGGCCTGTCGGGCAGCACGGCCATCCATCTCGGCCTGATGAACTCGGCCATCCCGGTGTTGATCCTGGGTATCGGCTGGCTGTTTCATCAGCGTCGACCGCGCCGACTGGAGAGCGTGGGTGTGACGGTGTCGCTGCTGGGGGTGCTGGTGATCGTGTTCCAGGGCGATCCGCGGGCGCTGCTGCAGCTGCAGCCCAATCCCTACGATCTGATCCTGCTCGGTTCGATGACCGCCTGGTCGTTCTACACGCTGTGGATCAATCGTCGTCCGGCGCAGTTGTCGCTGTTCGGATTTCTGTTTGTGATCGGTGTCATTGGTCAGTGCCTGTCGCTGCCGCTGGTGTTGCATGAGCTGGCCGGCACGCCGGCCGGTCTGCTGCGCAGTTTCGGCGCCCGCGAGTGGATAGGCATCGTCTATCTGGGTCTGTTCGCCACGCTGGCGGCGATGCTGTGTTTTGGCTATGGCGTGGCGCGAGCCGGTCCGGTGCGCGGTGGCATCTTTACCCATCTGGTGCCGGTGTTCTCGGTGCTGTTTGCGGTGTTGTTCAGCGATGAGACCCTGGCGCTGTATCACGTGCTGGGTTT
Organism: uncultured beta proteobacterium; assembly: GCA_903868285.1. GTDB lineage: Bacteria > Pseudomonadota > Gammaproteobacteria > Burkholderiales > SG8-39 > CAIPUP01. The sequence goes on along the minus strand of CAIPUP010000177.1, from coordinate 1,347 downwards.
TGTGCTGGTGGCTGGCGGTGCCATCGTCAGTTGTCTGCAACCCCCGGTAGAATCGCCGCCGATTGTTACCACCCACCCGTCACACCCCAACACTCCCGCATCGAATGCCTAACGGAAGGAAGTCGCATGGCCGATAACTGGCGCTCCAAACTGATCACCGAGGGCATCGCCCGTTCGCCCAACCGCGCCATGCTGCGCGCGGTCGGCTTTGGCGACAAGGATTTCACCAAGCCCATCGTCGGTGTGGCCAACGGTCACTCCACCATGAATCCCTGCAATGCCGGCATACAGCCGCTGGTCGATCGCGCCATGGCGGCACTGGAGAGCGCCGGTGCCAAGCCGCAGGTGTTTGGTACGCCCACGGTGACCGATGGCATCGGCATGGGCACCGAGGCGATGAAGTACTCGCTGGTGTCGCGCGAGGTGATTGCCGATGCCATCGAGACCTCGGTCAATGGTCAGGCCATGGACGGCGTGCTGGTGGTGGGCGGCTGCGACAAGAACATGCCTGGCGGCATGATGGCCATGGCGCGCATGAATGTGCCCGGCATCTATGTCTATGCCGGCACCATCAAGCCGGGCAAGTGGAAGGGCGTTGATCTCACCATCGTCAGCGCCTTCGAGGCGGTTGGTGCCTACACCGCCGGCAAGATGTCGAAAGAGGATTACGACGGCATCGAGCGCAACGCCTGTCCTTCAGTGGGTGCCTGTGGCGGCATGTACACCGCCAACACCATGTCGTCCTCGTTCGAGGCGCTGGGTATGAGTCTGCTGGGTTCATCGCAGATGGCCTCGCCCGATGGCGAGAAGGCCGACTCGGCCGCACTCTCGGCCAAGGTGCTGGTCAATGCCATCCGCCATGGCATTCGCCCGCGCGACATCATCACCCGCAAGTCAATCGAGAATGCCGTGGCGCTGATCATGGCCACCGGTGGCTCCACCAATGCGGTGCTGCACTTTCTGGCGATTGCCTCGGCCGCCGGTGTGCGCTGGACCATCGATGATTTCGAGCGCGTGCGCCGGCGTGTGCCGGTGCTGTGCGATCTCAAGCCCTCGGGCCGTTTTGTCGCGACCGATTTCCATCGCGCCGGTGGCGTGCCGCAGGTGCTCAAGCTGCTGCTCAAGGCCGGACTGCTGCATGGCGATTGCAAGACCATCACCGGCAAGACCATGGCGCAGGAGCTGGCCAAGGTGCCGGCGACACCGCGCCGCGATCAGGAGGTGATACGTCCGTTCAACAAGCCGCTATACGAGCAGGGCCATCTGGCCATTCTCAAGGGCAATCTGGCACCGGAAGGTTGCGTGGCCAAGATCACCGGCCTCAAGCAACCCAAGATCACCGGACCG
>CAIPUP010000176.1 GCA_903868285.1 uncultured beta proteobacterium | reverse complement strand
GTGATTACATTCTTGTGTTGCAGGGTTGGAGGAAGGGACTTCGCTGCGCTGCGAACGAATCATGGCCGTTTAAGGCTGGTGTATCCGGCCTGTTGCTCGGCTGCGCTCCGCGTGTTCGCCAGCAGCATGGTGATGGTCATCGGTCCGACTCCGCCGGGTACCGGGCTCAGCCAACCAGCGATCGGCGCCACACTTTGCGCGGCGACGTCGCCACACAGCTTGCCATCAGGCAGTCGGTTGATACCGACATCGATGACGCACGCGCCCGGCTTGACCATGTCGCCAGTGACAAAGTTCGGTCGGCCGATGGCGGCAATCAGGATGTCGGCATTGCGGGTGATCGCGGCCAGATTGGCGGTCTTTGAATGGCAGATGGTGACGGTGGCATCCTGTTGCAACAGCAACAGCGCCATGGGTTTGCCGACAATATTGCTACGCCCGAGCACCACCGCTTGCTTGCCGGCCACGGTCACCCCCGAGCGCTGGAGCATCACCATGACACCGGCCGGGGTGCAGGGAATGAAGCCCGGTTTGCCGATCACCAGCGCTCCAATATTGGCAAGATGAAAGCCGTCGACATCCTTCTCTGGAGCAATGGCTTCAATGATGGTCGCTTCGGCGATTTGCGGCGGTAGCGGCAGTTGCACCAGGATGCCGTGAATGGCGGGGTCGGCATTCAGTGCCTGTACCCGCGCCAGCACCTCGGCTTCGCTGGTATCGGCCGGCAATTCGATCAGTCGTGAATGCACGCCGCATTCGGCGCAGGCGCGCACCTTGTTACGCACATAGATACGCGAGGCGGCGTTATCGCCCACCACCAGCACCGCAAGTCCGGGTTGTTGACCGCGCTGCACCAGCGCAGCCACGCGCAGGGCGAATTCCTCACGCAGGGTTTTGGAAAGGGCGATACCGTCGATCAGGCGAGCAGTCATGGGCTGGGTCAAGTAAAGGGCAGAGCAAGTCGATGGCGGAGAATCCGGCAGCAGGAGACATTGTCGCCAAGCCTGGCCGGATGCAAGCCTGGGGCCGGATTATTCCCTTGAATCAAGCTCTTAGGCGGGCTGGATGATGCTCGGGAACAAGGATTTTTGCCTGCTCGCGATATTGCGGATTGCGAAATCATATTTTACAATATGGAACACCGGCGCAGAAAAAGTAATTCAGCCGTAATTCAGAGGCAGGTCAGATACCCATCGCACTACCGGAAACAGTCTGGATCTGGCTCCAAAACACCGCCTCAAAAGCCCGCGCGTCAATGCGCTGTTTGCCGGCTCTCATTGGCCAGTGCGGTCAGCGCGGGCAGTACAGCGTTTAATCGGCGCAGCGGGTGGACTTTATTTTGCTTAAGTACGAACCGTATTCGCATCATTGGTATCCAGCGCCTTGCTGCACCGCGCTCGGGGCATTGCTTGCCCTGACTTAGAATCGCAGCGCGAGCGATGTCATCGTTCAGTTTTGATTGGAGGAGTTGTCATGTCAGCCGTCCCGGAGTTTCCCAACCCCAACGCGCAGAGTTCCGCCAACGATCCGGACACGCTCGAGACGCGTGAATGGCTTGATGCGCTCGAGGCTGTGCTGGCGCAGGAGGGACCGGAGCGCGCCCATTACCTGCTCGAGCGCCTGATCGAGAAGGCGCGCGGTAGCGGTACCTATATTCCATTCTCGGCCAACACCGCCTATGTGAATACGATTCCCACGCATCTCGAGGCACGCTCACCGGGTGACCACGCCATCGAGGAGCGCATTCGTTCCTTCACGCGCTGGAACGCCATGGTGATGGTGGCCAAGGCCAACAAGAATGATGACGAACTGGGCGGTCATATCGCCAGCTTTGCTTCGGTTGGCACCCTGTTTGGTATTGGTTTCAATCACTTCTGGCACGCGCCGAGTGACGGACATGGCGGTGACCTGGTGTACTTCCAGGGCCATTCCGCACCGGGTGTCTATGCCCGCGCGTTCCTGGAAGGCCGGCTGAGCGAAGACCAATTACTGAGTTTCCGGCGCGAAGTGGATGGCAAAGGTATTTCCTCCTACCCGCATCCCTGGCTGATGCCTGACTTCTGGCAGTTCCCGACGGTATCGATGGGTCTGGGCCCGATCCAGGCCATCTACCAGGCGCGGTTTCTGAAGTATCTGCACGCGCGTGGCCTGGCCGACACGGCCAATCGCAAGGTGTGGGTGTTCTGTGGCGATGGCGAGATGGATGAGCCGGAGTCCCTCGGCGCCATCGGCATGGCGGCGCGCGAGAAGCTCGACAACCTGGTGTTCGTGGTGAACTGCAATTTGCAGCGCCTGGATGGTCCGGTGCGCGGCAACGGCAAGATTATTCAGGAACTCGAGGGCGAGTTCCGTGGTTCCGGTTGGAATGTCATCAAGCTGATCTGGGGCGGCTATTGGGATGCGCTGCTGGCGCGTGACAATGAAGGCATCCTGCGTAAGGTGATGGAAGAGACCGTCGATGGCGAGTACCAGAACTTCAAGGCCAATGACGGCGCCTTCGTGCGCAAGCATTTCTTTGGCAAGCATCCCAAGCTGCTGGAAATGGTGTCACGCATGAGTGATGACGATATCTGGCGCCTGAACCGTGGCGGTCATGATCCCCACAAGATCTATGCTGCCTACGCAGCGGCCACCGCCCACAAGGGACAGCCGACGGTGATTCTGGCCAAGACCATCAAGGGCTATGGTCTGGGCAAACAAGGTCAGGCGCAGAACCCGACGCATCAGCTGAAAAAGCTCGATGTGCAGACCATCCGCGACTTCCGCGACCGCTTCAATGTGCCGGTGCCGGATGACCAGTTGGAGAAACTGCCGTTTTACAAGCCGGCCGAAGACGATCCGGTGATGGTCTATCTGCATGCCCGTCGCAAGGCGCTGGGTGGCTATCTGCCGCAGCGTCGTCGCAAGGCCGACATGGTTCCCGAAGTGCCGCCGCTATCAGCGCTGGAAGCGGTGCTGGCGCCGACCGCCGAAGGGCGCGAGATTTCCACCACCATGGCCTTCGTGCGCATCCTGACCGCGCTGGTGCGTGACAAATCGCTCGGTAAGCACATCGTGCCCATCGTGCCCGACGAGGCGCGCACTTTCGGCATGGAAGGCATGTTCCGTCAGCTCGGTATCTTCGCGCCTGAAGGACAGAAGTACGAGCCGGTGGACAAGAATCAGGTCATGTATTACCGCGAGGACAAGGCCGGTCAGATTCTCGAAGAAGGCATCAACGAAGCCGGTGCAGTGTGTTCCTGGCTGGCAGCTGCCACTTCGTACAGCAATAGCAATGTGCCGATGGTGCCCTTCTACATCTTCTATTCCATGTTCGGTCTGCAGCGCATCGGTGACCTGGCCTGGGCCGCCGGTGATCTGCGCGCGCG
>CAIPUP010000175.1 GCA_903868285.1 uncultured beta proteobacterium | reverse complement strand
CCGGGCAATGCGCTGTTCTCCGTCAATCGCTTCAACCTGATCAGCCTGCATGAACGCGATCATGGCGCGCGCGATGGCAGCCCGTTGCTGCCATGGATACGCGCACTGCTGCAACGCGAAGGACTGGGCGTGGCCGATGGCGAGATCTGGCTGCAATGCTTTCCGCGCGTGCTGGGCTATGTCTTCAACCCGGTGAGTTTCTGGTTCTGCCACGACCAGGCCGGACAGCTGCGCGCCGTGCTGGCCGAGGTCAGCAACACGTTTGGCGAACATCACAGCTATCTGCTGGCACATCCGGACAACGCACCGATTGCCGATGGCGACTTGCTGCAAACCCGCAAGGTGTTTCATGTCTCGCCGTTTTTTGCCATCGAGGGCGGCTATCGTTTCGTGTTTCGCGGTGGCACTGACAACGCAATTGAAAACTACCATCTGGCGCGCATCGACTATCACGATGCCGAGGGCGCACTGCTGCTCACCAGCATCAGCGGCCGGACGCAGGCGCTGAACGCCGGTAGCGTGCTGTGGGCGACGCTGTCGCATCCGCTGATGACCTGGGGTGTGATGTTTCGTATCCACTGGCAGGCGCTGCGGCTGTGGTTAAAACGCGTGCCGTTTTATCGCAAGCCCGCGCCACCCGAACAAGCCCTGACCCGATAAATACGCCAGATCCACTAAATCTGGCTGAACTCGCCGCTTATTTTTATTTTCCTCTGACGACATCATCATGAGCCCTACTCCCTCCACCCCACCGCTCGCGGCACGCATGGCGCTGGGCTTTCTGGAACGCCTGCAGCACGGGCAACTGCAACTGCAACTGCCCGACGGCAGCCAACGCCTGTTCGGGCAGAGCAAGCCATCAGACACAGCCGATGCACCGGCTGAGGCGGTCATGGCAGTGAGCGACTGGACTGCCTTCTCACGCATCCTGCGCGACGGCGATATCGGCTTTGCCGAAGCCTTCATGGATGGGCAGTGGCACACCCCCCATTTGCCGGCGCTGCTGTGCCTGCTGGCGGCCAATCGTCAGGCCCTGGATGCGCCGCTCTATGGCAGCTGGATCGGGCGCATGCTGCATCGCCTGACCCACTTGCTACGCAGCAACACCCGCGCCGGTGCGCGTCGCAATATCGCGGCGCATTACGACCTGGGCAACGATTTCTACGCCCTGTGGCTGGATGCCGGCATGACCTACTCCGCTGGCGTGTTCACCCAGGCGGATTGGTCGCTGGATCAGGCGCAGGCGGAAAAATATCGTCGTGTGCTGGCGCAGTTGCCGCTGGCGCCCGCCAGCCGCGTACTGGAGATCGGTTGTGGCTGGGGCGGCTTCGCCGAGCGCTGCGTTGGCGAGGGGCATCACCTCACCGGCCTGACGCTGTCGCAGCGCCAACTCGACTACGCCCGGGCACGGCTGCAGCCGCATGCGGCCGGGGTCGATCTCCAATTACGCGACTACCGCGATCTGGGACGCCTTGCCGATGGCAGCGCCGAGCGCTATGACGCGGTGGTCTCGATCGAGATGATCGAAGCCGTGGGCGAGCGCTGGTGGCCGAGCTACTTCGAGCGTATCGCCAGCGTACTGCCCAGCGGTGGCCGCGCGGTGATCCAGGCCATCCTGATCGACGATGCGCTGTTCGAGCGCTACCGCCGTGGCAGCGATTTCATTCAGCAATACATCTTTCCCGGTGGCATGCTGCCCTCGCTATCGCGCTTTACCGCACTGGCCGAAGCCGCAGGACTGCAGCTGGTGCAGCGCTTTCATTTCGCCGAGGGTTATGCCCGTACCCTGGCCATTTGGCGCGAGCGGGTGCTGGCAACGCGCGAACAAATTCTGGCCATGGGTTTCGATACCCGCTTTCTGCGCATGTGGGAGTTCTATCTGGCCTATTGCGAAGCCGGCTTTCGCAGCGGCTCCACCGATGTCGCGCAACTCACCCTGGAGCGTCGCTGAGATGAACCACCACTGCCAAACAGGGTTAGCGGCCCTGCTGATGACCGGATTGTTTTTCGTGCTCCATCCAGCCTGGGCACAGACACAAACACAGCCGCAAACACAGTCGCAAACACAGTCGCAAACACAGTCGCAAACACAGGCCTCGGGCACATCGCCATCAGCCCCTGTCCATAGCACCGTACTGGCTGTGCCACTACCCGCCGAGGTGCCGCAATTGCGCTTGCGTGGCAGCGGACAGTTTCGCTGGTTCGGTCTGCGCATTTATGAGGCTAGCCTGTGGAGTGCCACGAGCGACGCGACGGATCGGCCTCAAGCTTCGGCCGGATTACCGACAGCCCCCGAAAAATCATTGCAAGCTATTGATTTTAAAGGTTTTTTTGCGCTACAGCTGCGCTATCACCGCAGCTTCGAGGGCAGCGCCATCGCGCAGCGCTCGCTGGAGGAAATCGAGCGCCTGGGTCTGGGCAGCAGCACGCAACGGCAAAACTGGCGTACCGCCATGGGACGGCTGTTCCCGGATGTGAAAGAAGGCGAGCGTCTCACTGGTCTGCATCTGCCTGGACGTGGCGCGCGCTTTTTCCAGAACGACCGGCTGCTGGGTGACATCGACGATCCGGAATTCGCCCAGGCGTTTTTCTCGATCTGGCTCTCGCCCGCAACCCGCGAACCCGCCCTGCGCCAGGCGCTGCTCGGCCAGGCACGTTGATGCACAACAGGGCACCGCTCTCCTCGACTGCGTTACTGCTGTATGCCCTGCCAGCGCTGCCACTGTCGGCGGCGGCACTGCCGGTGTATGTGCATCTGCCCAATCTCTATGGTGGCAGCCTCGGGCTGTCGCTGGCGCTGCTGGGCACCTTGCTGCTGGCTTCGCGCCTGGCCGATGCCCTGATCGACCCGCTGCTGGGCGCGCTGATCGATCGTCTGCAGCGACCGCGTCTGCTGCTGGCGCTGGGCCTGTTGCTGCTGATCGCAGGCCTCAACATGGCGTTTCATCCGCCGCAGCAGGCCGCTCACGATGCGCTGGCGCTATGGCTGACGGCAGCACTGATCCCGATTTATCTTGGCTACAGCCTGGCCAGCATCACCCATTTGAGCTGGGGCAGTCTGCTGGTGGCCGAGGAGAACGCCACTGCAATAACGTCAAACAGTAGTGACGCCGAACAACATGCGGCACATGAGCGCACCCGCATCGCCACCTGGCGCGAAGGCTTCGGCCTGGCCGGGGTGATCCTGGCCAGCCTGCTGCCAACGGTGCTGGGCGACACGCCGCTGGTCGCCTTGTCGCGCTTCAGCCTGCTACTGAGTGGGGCGGCGGTACTTTGCGGCGGCCTGATGCTTGTCGGCGCACCACGCCCGCCCCGGCAGCCGAGCGTGACGACTGAACCATGGCGCAAATTGTTCAGCCCGCTGCATGACGCCGCGCTGCGACGCCTGCTGTGGGTGTTTCTGGTCAATGGCATAGCCAGTGCGCTGCCGG
>CAIPUP010000174.1 GCA_903868285.1 uncultured beta proteobacterium | reverse complement strand
TGAGCAGCGTGCCCTGCCAGTTGCCGCTGCCCGGATGCACCACCAGTCCGGCCGGCTTGTTGACAACAATGATGCTGTCGTCCTCAAACACAATCGGCAGATCCATCGCCTCCGGCACGAAGGCAAGATCTTCGGCCGCCGGCATCGGATGCACGCTAACCGTATCCCCCAGCCAGACTTTCTGTTTGGGCAAAACCGGCTGCGCGTTGATGCTGACCCGCCCGGCTTCCACCCAGGCCTGCAGCCGGCTGCGCGACCAATCCGGGAACATTCGCGCCAGTGCCAGGTCTATGCGCAGGCCTGCCAGATCAGGCGGAACCTTGCGCTCGACGGCTTCCTGGGTGGCCAGCCCGCTGCCATCGGCTTCCGGTTCGATGTCGTCGTCATCCGCGTTCAACACCAGCGGCACCGGCAACACCCCGGACTGCGTCGAGGACAACGCCGGTTCGGTCGAGGGACTATAATTTTTGATTCTTTTACTGGCTGCGGTGGACATCATGTTGCGTAGTTTATCGTTTTCGTTCGTGGCGCTGATGATTCTTGCCGGATCACTCGGCGGTTTGCTCAGCGGATGCGGCATGGCCGACAAGCCCAACGATCCCACAGCAGGCTGGAGTGCAGCACGGCTGTATCAGGAAGCCAAAGAAGAACTCGATGGCCGCAATTACGCCCAGGCCATCAAGCTGTATGAATCGCTCGAGGCACGTTACCCCTATGGCCGCTTCGCCCAGCAGGCACAGCTGGAGGTGGCCTATGCCTACTACAAACAGAATGAACAAGCCTCGGCCGTCGCGGCGATCGACCGCTTTCTCAAGCTCTACCCCAATAACGACAATGTCGAATACGCCATGTATCTCAAGGGCCTGGTGTGGTTCAACGAGGATCGCGGCCTGCTCGCCGGACTGAGTGACCAGGACCCCTCCGAGCGCGATTCAAAAGGCGCACGCGATGCCTTTGATGCCTTCAAGGAACTGTTGCAGCGCTTTCCTGATGGCAAATACACCGCTGATGCCACGGCGCGCATGAAATATCTGGTGAACTCGCTGGCCTGGAATGATGTGCATGTGGCGCGCTACTACATGAAGCGCGGCGCCTATATCGCCGCAGCCAACCGCTCGCAAAGTGCACTCACTACCTATCCCGGCGCGCCAGCACTGGAAGAGGCGCTATTCATCATGGTCAAGGCCTATGACGCGCTGGGCATGAACGATCTGCGCGACGATGCCGACAAGGTGATGCACAAGAACTTTCCCAACAGCGAATACTTCAAACGTGGCCTGAACCGTACCGCGCCGTGGTGGAAGCTGTGGGACCCGAACTGGTAACAGCGTTCAAACCACTCAAGCCGGGGCATCGGTGTTATTGAAAAACGCCACAGCCTCGGCCTCATCGCGGGTACGACGCATGCGCGGCAGACTGGCCACCAGCTTGCGACCATAAGGCCGGCTGATCAACCGGTTGTCGCAGATCATCAGTACGCCGCGATCCTGTTCATCGCGAATCAGCCGCCCCGCACCCTGCTTGAGAATGATCGCCGCCTGCGGCAATTGATATTCCATGAAGGCATTGCGCCCGGCACGCTGCATGGCATCCAGCCGCGCCTTGAGTACCGGGTCATCCGGGGGCGCAAATGGCAGCTTGTCGATCACCACCACCGACAGCGCCTGACCACGCACGTCGACACCCTCCCAGAAACTGGAGGACCCCACCAGGATGGCATTGCCCAGCTCACGAAAGCGCTCGAGCAAGGCCGAGCGCGAACCCTCACCCTGCGCCAGCAGCGGAAAGTCCAGGTGCTCGCGACGCAGCGTTTCAAACAACAGTTCCTGCGCCTGACGCATGGCACGCAGGGTAGTGAACAGAAAGAACACCCCGCCACCGGCCGCGCGCACCACCGGCATGGCTGCCTCGATCACTGCCCGGGTGTGCTCAGGCGTATTGGGCTCGGGCAAATTGTGCGGCACATAGAACAGCCCCTGCTTCGGGTAATCGAACGGACTGTCCCAGCACACCGCATCCGATTGCTGCAATCCCATTTGCTGCTGATACAGCGAGAAGTCTCCGCCAACTGCCAGCGTGGCCGAGGTCAGTATCCAGGCGCGCGGCCGGGCATCGACCTGACGCCGGAAGATCTCTGCCACCGACAACGGACTGGCATGCAGCAGCAGATGATTGGTCGTCAGCTCGACCCAGCGCACCATCTCGGTCAGGCCACCCTCGCCCTGCTCTGCCAGCTCTGCATCCGGGGTAATCCAGCGCATCACACGTTGACGCAACTCGGTGGCACGCACCGCACAGCGCTTGAGGCCCTCGGCCCGCTCACCCAACTGCGTCAGCGCCTGCTCCAGCGCCTTGAGCGCCTGTTGTAGCAAGGGCAGGCTGGCATACAAAGCGTGTTCGCGCTGCAAGGCGTCGCCATGCAAACGGCCAATATCACGATTCACCGACAGGCGCAGATCGCGCGCCGCTTTTTCCAGTGCGCCGCACAGCGGAATCAATGCTGGCACATCGCGCGCCGATTGCAGGCACTCGGCACGGCTGTCACGCGCCAGCTCCAGCATCTGTCCGGTGCTGGCAGTCTCCCCGAAAAACAGCGTGGCGGTGTCGGGCAGCTGATGCGCCTCGTCCAGAATCACCGTATTGCAGGCGGGCAGCAGCTCGGCCATGCCTTCATCGCGCAGCATCACATCAGCAAAAAACAGATGGTGATTCACCACCACCACATCCGATTCCAGCGCGGCGCGGCGCGCCTTCATCAAAAAGCAGTCATTGAAATTGGGGCAGGACTGGCC
>CAIPUP010000173.1 GCA_903868285.1 uncultured beta proteobacterium | reverse complement strand
GGCCACACCACCGAGCGCTGGCGAATGAAACTTCTCGAACACGATCCAGTAGCTGATGACATGCTCGATCGAGTCGGCCATCATGGCTAGCGCACTGGTGATGAAGTAAGCGCGATAGCCGGGATGGCGCAACGCGGCGAAAGAACGGCTGGAAGCGGGGACAGACTGCGAGGACAACGCGGAAATTCCTGTGGGAGTCGGTCGCAGCGCAGGACAGACGCGACCGAGGCCGACATTATGCCGTGTGATGCGGACCAGGATGCTGACGGCGAGGCAAAACTAATTGACCATCCCACTGCGCTAAGCTTGCGGGCTTCGGAAACACTCGCGAAACACTCGCGAAACACTCAAGCCGCGAGGGCAACCACCATGACAAAACGCATTCAAGTCGCCATCATCGGCGCCGGTCCGTCAGGACTGCTGCTGGGTCAATTACTGCACCGCGCCGGCATCGAGGCCATCATTCTTGAGCGGCAGAGTCGCGAATACGTACTGAGCCGCATCCGTGCCGGGGTGCTGGAGCAAGGCTCGGTGGATATGTTCGATGGCGTTGGCGTAAGCCAGCGGCTGCACCAGGAAGGATTGGTGCATGCCGGCTTTGACATCGCCTTTGATGACAGCTGTCATCGCATCGACCTCAAGCAGCTCACTGGTGGCAAGCAGGTGGTGGTGTACGGTCAGACGGAAATCACCAGCGACCTCATGGATGCGCGCGACGCCTGCGGCGCCAGCACGGTCTATGAAGCGCGCGATGTCAGCGTGCATGACTTCGATGGCAATCAACCGCGCGTACGCTGGACCAAGGACGGGCAGTCGCATGAGTTGCTGTGCGATTTCATCGCCGGCTGCGATGGCTTTCATGGCGTCTGCCGCGCCAGTGTGCCGGCGGCTGCCATCACCCAGCATGAGAAGGTCTACCCCTTCGGCTGGCTGGGCCTGCTGGCCGATACCCCGCCGGTGGCAGAAGAACTGATCTATGTGCGCCATGCCGAAGGCTTCGCGCTATGCAGCATGCGCAGCATGACGCGTAGCCGTTATTACCTGGAGGTGCCGCTGTCGGATCAGGTCGAGGCCTGGTCCGATGCGCGTTTCTGGGATGCACTGCGCCGTCGTCTGCCATCCTCGGTGCGCGATCAACTGGTCACCGGCCCGTCGATCGAAAAGAGCATCGCGCCGCTGCGCAGCTTTGTGTGCGAGCCGCTGCGCTTTGGTCGCTTGCTGCTGGCGGGGGATGCCGGACATATCGTGCCGCCCACAGGCGCCAAGGGTCTGAACCTGGCCGCCAGTGATGTGTATTACCTGTCGCAGGCGCTGCTGGCCTGGTATGGCAATGGCAAGAGCATCGAGCTTGATGGCTACTCCGAGCGCGCCTTGCGTCGCATCTGGAAAGCGGAACGCTTTTCCTGGTGGATGACCATGCTGCTGCACAACCTGCCGGGCGAAGGCTCGTTCCATGAGCGCATGCAGCGCGCCGAGTTGCAGTATCTGTTCAGCTCCGGTGCGGCACAGCAGGCGCTGGCCGAGAACTACGTCGGCCTGCCGTACTGAACGCCGCGCATCGGTCGAAGCTGCGTTACTCCGCCTCCAGCCCCAGATCGCGGATCACCTTGCCCCAGCGCGCGCGATCGTTGCGCATGAAGTCCTCCAGCTGGGCGGGGGTCCAGGCGCCCTCGGGATAGATGCCCAGACCATGCAGCTTCTGGATCATTTCCGGCTCGGCTAACACCCGATCCAGTTCACGATTGGTACGCGCAATGGCTTCATTCGGTGTGCCAGTGGCCGCGAGCACCGCGAACCAGCCGACATAGACCGCACCCGGTAGCGTTTCTGCCAGCGTGGGGATGTCCTCCAGTCCGGGCAGGCGCCGTGCCGAACTCACCGCGATGGCGCGCAGCTGACCGCGCCTGACTGCACCGACCACGGCCGGAATACCCTGCACCGTGAGCTGGACCCGCCCAGCCATGGTGTCTTGCACCCCTGAGGCGCCTTTGTAGGGCACATGCAGCATGGGAAAGTTGCCGGACTTGGCCAGCATGTCGCCCACCATCCCCGGCAGCAGACGCTTGCCCGGGCTGGCAAACGCCAGCTTGTCCGGAGAAGAACGACCCAAGGCAATCAGCTCGGCGAGGTTCCTGGCCTTGACCTCGTTGTTCAAGGCCACCATGAAGGGACTCATGCCAACCATGCCCACCGCAACAAAATCGCGCTCCGGGTTGTAGGGCAG
>CAIPUP010000172.1 GCA_903868285.1 uncultured beta proteobacterium | reverse complement strand
CGTCGCCGCAGGCGGGGGCGCCCACCATGCCGGTGCCAACGTCCTGATCGTCCTTGGAAAACGATCCGACATTGCGCGGGTTTTCATAGTGATCGATGACTTTTTCGCTATAGGCCATGTGTTTGCTCCATTAATCCGACGGTGATGATTCCAGGTAATGCAAGGGGTCAACGAACTGCCCGCTTTAATGCGCCGCCCACTGCACGGTACTCAGATCGACGCCATCCTTGTGCATCTCCCACAAGGGCGAGAGCTCACGCAGCTTGGCGATCTTGCGTTTGAGCAGGTCGATGGTGAAATCGATTTCCTCTTCGGTGCTGAAGCGCCCGATGGTCATGCGGATCGAGCTATGCGCCAGTTCATCCGACAGACCCAGCGCACGCAGCACGAAGGACGGCTCAAGTGAGGCCGAGGTGCAGGCCGAGCCGGAAGAGACCGCGACATCCTTGATCGCCATGATCAGTGACTCGCCCTCGACGAAATTGAAACTGATATTGAGGTTGCCAGGAATGCGATGTTCCAGATCGCCATTCAGGTGCACCTCTTCCATGTCCTTGAGGCCGTTCCAGAGCCGGTCACGCAGCACCCGGATGCGCGCGTTCTCACTCACCATTTCTTCCTTGGCGATGCGGAAGGCTTCACCCATACCGACGATCTGATGCGTCGGCAGCGTGCCCGAGCGCATGCCCCGCTCATGGCCACCACCATGGATTTGCGCTTCGATACGTACCCGCGGCTTGCGCCGGATGTAGAGCGCGCCGATGCCCTTGGGGCCATAGACCTTGTGCGCGGTGACCGTGAGCAGATCGACCTTGAGCGTTTGCAGGTTGATCTCCACCTTGCCGGCCGCCTGCACCGCGTCGCAATGGAAAATCACGCCCTTGTCGCGGCAGATCTCACCCATCTCGGCGATGGGCTGGATCACGCCGATCTCGTTGTTGACCATCATGATCGAGGCAACGATGGTGTCGGGGCGGATGGCGGCGCGGAATTTCTCCAGGTCCACCAGACCATTGGGCTCGGGGTCAAGATAGGTGACCTCGAAGCCCTGGCGCTCCAGTTCGCGGCAGGTGTCGAGAGTGGCCTTGTGCTCGGTCTTTTGCGTGATGAGATGACGACCCTTGTCCTTGTAGAACATGGCCGCGCCCTTGATGGCAAGGTTGTTGCCTTCGGTTGCACCCGAGGTCCAGACGATCTCCCGCGAATCCGCACCCAGCAAGGCTGCCACATGCTCGCGCGCCTCCTCCACCGCCTGCTCGGCCGTCCAGCCATACGGGTGAGAGCGGCTGGCCGGATTGCCGAACATTTCGGTCAGATAGGGAATCATTTTCTGCGCCACGCGCGGATCGACCGGGGTGGTGGCGGAGTAATCAAGGTAGACGGGCAGTTTCATGTTGATGGCATTCATTCCAATGAAAAAAATTGGCGACGAAGAAGGCTTTTCCGCTCAGGTGGTCAGCACAGTGGGACGGCGTTTGTCATGCAGCGCCGACACATCCACAGTCTCGCCCTGCGCGGCCGCTTCGCTGTTGCGCTTGTGCGTCTCCACCAGGTCGGACAACTTCACCGAAGCCAGGTAGTCGTACATTTTCTCATTCAAAGTGGCCCAAAGATCATGCGTCATGCAACGACCTTCCTCGCGGCAGTTTTCCTTGCCGCCGCACTGGGTGGCATCAATGGGCTCGTCCACCGCAATGATGATCTCGGCCACCGACATGTTTTCGGCCTGCTTGGCCAGGGTGTAACCGCCGCCCGGCCCGCGCACGCTGTCGACCAGGCTGTGACGGCGCAATTTGCCGAACAGCTGCTCCAGATAGGACAGCGAGATGCCCTGACGACGGCTGATGCCGGCCAGGGTCACCGGGCGGGCGCCCTGATTCAGCGCCAGATCGAGCATGGCGGTGACAGCGAATCGGCCTTTGGTGGTCAGTCTCATGACGGAGCTCCTGAGTCGAACCTGCGCGACGGACCTGGATGAACGTCGCCGAACAGGCGGGAAAATGCGTGGAAAAAAATAATCCCGAACAATTCGCTCAAGTATGGCAAAGACCAAGCAAAGCTGTCAAGTAATAAGCCCCGGGAGACATCGTCATCGCGTGACAACCGTGGCAGGCCAGTCAGCGCGGCGGATCGGCGGGGTCCCGGCCAGCCCAGGCGGAGGCGGTGTCGGCCGCTGCCTGATCGGATTTCAGAGCCTCTAATTCCTTTAAAATCAATAACATACGCTGATCCATCTCGACCGAGTGATCGAGCAGGCCCTGGATCGCCAGTGACATCGGATCATCATCGCGCGTCACCGCATAGGCCGAGAAACCGAGGCTGGCGGCCTGCTCCTCGCGACTGCGCTGCAGGTCGTCCAGGATGATGCGAGCCGGAATGCCGACCGCAGTCGCGCCGGCCGGCACGTCTTTCACCACCACCGCGTTCGAACCCACCCGCGCCCCGCGCCCGATCAGGATCGGTCCCAGCACCTTGGCCCCGGCGCCAATCACCACGCCGTCGGCCAGGGTGGGATGACGCTTGCCGGCACGCCAGGAGGTGCCGCCCAAAGTCACACCATGGTAGAGCGTGACCTCATCACCGATCTCGGCTGTCTCACCAATCACCACACCCATGCCGTGATCAATGAAAAAACGTCGGCCGATACGCGCTCCGGGGTGGATCTCAATGCCGGTGAGAAAGCGCCCCAGATGCGACAGCGCCCTGGCCAGCCATTTCAGGCCAAGCATCCACAGCGCATGCGACAGCCGATGCAGCAGCAGCGCATGCACGCCCGGGTAACAGGTCAGCACCTCCAGCGTGTTGCGCGCCGCAGGATCGCGTTCAAAAACACTGGCAATGTCTTCGCGTAATCGCTCAAACAGCATGCTGACTCCGTGTGTGTGATGTCATGCATGCGTATGCATGGGATCAGGTCGGTTATTCGCGTTATTTATCCAGGTCAACTAAGTGCTTTTTCCTCGCGGGGTCTGCAAAAAGGCATTGTGTATCAGTGAAACCGTAGGTCAGGGGATAGTGCCTGCCTTACATCGAGGCCGGTGCAGCCTTCTCCCAAGCCTGCGCAACTTCCGGATGAAGCTTGAGTCCCAGCGCACGCACTACCTTTAGGATCGTAGCGAAGCTAGGATTGCCTTCGCCGGAGAGCGCCTTGTACAGACTTTCCCGGCCCAGGCCGGTCTCCTTGGCGAGTTGAGTCATCCCCTTGGCACGGGCAATGTTGCCGAGCGCCTTGGCAATGAAAGCGGCATCGTCACCG
>CAIPUP010000171.1 GCA_903868285.1 uncultured beta proteobacterium | reverse complement strand
GGGTGATGAGGTCGAGCTGGCCAAGTCGAACATCCTGCTGGTGGGCCCGACCGGTTCGGGCAAGACCTTGCTGGCGCAGACCCTGGCCCGCTTGCTGAATGTGCCGTTCGTGATGGCCGATGCCACCACCCTGACCGAAGCCGGCTATGTCGGCGAGGACGTCGAGAACATCATCCAGAAGCTGTTGCAGAACTGTGATTACGACGTCGACAAGGCCCGTCGTGGCATCGTCTACATCGATGAAATCGACAAGATTTCACGCAAGTCGGACAACCCCTCCATTACCCGCGATGTGTCGGGTGAGGGCGTGCAGCAGGCCCTGCTCAAGCTGATCGAGGGCACGGTGGCCTCGGTGCCACCCCAGGGCGGGCGCAAGCATCCCAACCAGGACTTCGTACAGGTCGATACCACCAACATCCTGTTCATTTGCGGTGGTGCATTCGATGGCTTGGAGAAGGTCATTCGCAATCGCTCCGAAAAAAGCGGCATAGGCTTTGGTGCGGATGTGCGCAGCCTGCGCAACTCGAAAGACATCGGCGAGCTGCTGCGTACCGTCGAGCCGGAAGATCTAATCAAGTTCGGTCTGATTCCGGAATTCGTCGGCCGTTTGCCGGTGATCGCCACGCTGGAAGAGCTGGACGAGGCGGCGCTGATCCAGATTTTGACCGAGCCCAAGAACGCCCTGGTCAAGCAGTACCAGAAGCTGTTTGCCATGGAAGGTACCGAGCTGGAGTTGCGGCCGGCCGGACTGCTGGCGATTGCGCGCAAGGCGCTGGCCCGCAAGACCGGTGCGCGTGGTTTGCGTTCCATCATCGAGCAGGTGCTGCTCGACACCATGTTCGATTTGCCGACGATGGAGAATGTCAGCAAGGTGGTGGTGGATGAATCGACCATTACTGGTGAGGGCAAACCACTGCTGATCTACGCCGATCCGCCGAAAGTCGCTGATAGCGCTTGAATCCCTGGCATTCGTCCCAAGCTTGATGCAGTTGACCTACTGATGGAAATGCCATGTCTGCCAATGAAATCGTGAGTTTGGAACCGAACCTGCTGCCGCTGTTGCCCCTGCGCGACGTGGTGGTATTCCCGCATATGGTGATCCCGCTGTTCGTGGGGCGGCCCAAGTCGATCAAGGCGATGGAAATCGCCATGGAAGCCGGCAAGTCCATCATCCTGGTGGCGCAGAAGTCGGCCTCCAAGGACGAGCCGGGCGCCGAGGACCTGTACAAGATCGGCTGCGTCGCCAACATCCTGCAGATGCTCAAGCTGCCCGATGGCACGGTGAAGGTGCTGGTTGAGGGTAGCCAACGAACCCACATACAGGGTGTCACTGACCTGCGTACGCACTATGTGGCCGAGGCGGTTGCAGTGACGGCGGACGAGGGCGACAACAACGAAGTCGAAGCCATGCGCCGCGCACTGATGGCGCAGTTCGATCAATACGTCAAACTCAACAAGAAAATTCCGCCGGAAATTCTCACCTCGCTGGCCGGTATCGAAGAGGCCGGCCGTCTGGCCGACACCATCGCCGCTCACCTGCCGCTCAAGCTGGAGCAAAAGCAGGAAGTGCTGGAGATGTTCGCGGTCAAGCAACGCCTGGAGCATCTGCTGTCGCAACTCGAAACCGAGATCGACATCCTGCAGGTGGAAAAGCGCATCCGTGGTCGCGTCAAGCGCCAGATGGAAAAGAGCCAGCGCGAGTACTACCTGAACGAACAGGTCAAGGCCATACAGAAAGAACTCGGTGAAGGCGAAGAGGGTGCCGACATCGAGGAGATGGACAAGCGCATCCAGGCCGCACGCATGCCCAAGGACGCGCGCAAGAAGGCCGAGTCGGAAATGAAAAAGCTCAAGCTGATGTCGCCGATGTCAGCCGAGGCAACCGTGGTGCGCAACTACATCGATACGCTGGTGAACCTGCCGTGGCGCAAGCGCAGCAAGGTGTCCAAGGACATCGCCGCTGCCGAGAAGATGCTCGATACCGACCACTACGGCCTGGAGAAGGTCAAGGAACGCATCCTTGAGTATCTTGCTGTGCAAAGCCGTGTCGATCAGATGAAAGCGCCGATCCTTTGTCTGGTCGGGCCGCCGGGTGTGGGCAAAACCTCGCTCGGGCAGTCGATTGCCAAGGCCACCAACCGCAAATTTGTGCGCATGTCGCTCGGCGGCGTGCGTGACGAGGCTGAAATTCGCGGCCATCGTCGCACCTACATTGGTTCCATGCCGGGCAAGATCCTGCAGAACATGACCAAGGTTGCGGTTCGCAACCCGCTGTTCCTGCTGGATGAAGTCGACAAGATGGGCATGGATTTCCGTGGCGATCCGTCCTCGGCCTTGCTGGAAGTGCTGGACCCGGAACAGAACAACACCTTCGTTGATCACTATGTCGAGGTCGAGTACGACCTGTCGGAAGTGATGTTTGTGGCGACTGCCAACACCCTGAATATTCCGGCAGCTCTGCTCGATCGCATGGAGATCATTCGTCTGTCGGGTTACACCGAAGACGAAAAGGTCAACATCGCCACCAAGTATCTGTTGCCCAAGCAACTCAAGAACAACGGCCTGAAAAAAGAAGAGCTGCAGGTCAGCGATGCTGCCATCCGCGATGTAATCCGCTACTACACGCGTGAGGCTGGGGTGCGTGCGCTGGAGCGCGAAGTGTCCAAGATCTGCCGCAAGGTGGTGAAGCTGCTGGTGACCAAAGAGCGCGACAAGCGTCTGCTGGTCACGCCCAAGAACCTGGATAAATTCCTTGGCGTGCAGAAATATTCCTTTGGTCGTGCGGAAAAAGACAATCAGGTCGGGCAGGTCACCGGCTTGGCCTGGACCGAGGTGGGTGGAGAGCTGCTCACCATCGAGTCGGCACTGGTTCCCGGCAAGGGCAAGATACAGCGCACCGGCAAGCTCGGTGAAGTGATGCAGGAGTCGATCCAGGCCGCGCTGACGGTGGTGCGTAGCCGCTCTGACAAGCTCGGTATTGCCGCCGACATGTTCGAGAAGAAAGACATCCATATTCACTTGCCCGAGGGCGCCACGCCCAAGGACGGTCCGAGCGCCGGTATCGCCATCACCACCGCAATGGTGTCGGTGCTGACCGGCATTCCAGTGCGTGCCGATGTCGCCATGACCGGCGAGATCACGCTGCGCGGCGAGGTGCTGCCAATCGGCGGCCTTAAAGAAAAGCTGCTGGCAGCGCATCGCGGTGAGATCAAGACCGTACTGATTCCGGAAGAAAACGTGAAGGACCTGGCGGACATTCCGGACAACATCAAGAACAGTCTGGAAATCGTTCCGGTGAAGTGGATCGATCGTGTGCTGGAACTGGCACTGGAACGCATGCCCGAGCCGCTCACGGCGGTCGAAGCAGCGGCTGCGCCGATTGCGCCGGCCGCAGGCGATGACACTGCCGCCAGTCTGGTCACGCACTGAACAGGGATTACCACGCGCATGAACAAGATCGACATCATCGAGCACATCGCACGCAGCGCCGACATTTCCAAGGCGGCTGCGGGCCGTGCACTCGAGGCCACCATCGCGGCGGTCAAGCTGTCACTGAAAAAAGACGGCGAAGTCACGCTGGTGGGCTTTGGTACCTTCTATGTCGCACATCGTGCTGCACGCAAAGGCACCAACCCCAAGACGCGTGAAGCGATTCAGATAGCCGAAGCGAAAGTTCCTCGCTTTCGCGCTGGAAAAGCACTCAAGGATGCGGTAAACTAGTGCCCCTTTCGATGGCAACAATGTCGAAGGGGTGCTTAGCTCAGTTGGTAGAGCGTCGCCCTTACAAGGCGAATGTCGGCGGTTCGAACCCGTCAGCACCCACCACCTGATGCAGTCGCGGTTACTGAACCTGATTCCAGTAGCGGCGATCAGGGCAAGGAGTAGTCGAGTTATTTGCGGTCGCTGGCTTTGCAGCGGTCGCAACATGGAGTGGTAGTTCAGTTGGTTAGAATACCGGCCTGTCACGCCGGGGGTCGCGGGTTCGAGTCCCGTCCACTCCGCCAACCATTTAAGATGCCTGTTTTCTCAATCGAATCAATCGGTTATGGAAGCAGGCATTTTGCTTTTACCACACGCTTTTACCACACGTTTTACTATTCCCTTTCTCGCGATTGTGGCGTGAAGAAATCTATGAGTCTTTTGGGTGATTGAAGGAGAATAACCCCTTCACTAAGTACGACGTTCTCATGGAAATCAAAACCAAAAAGTCTCAAGCAATGAAGTACCACCTTGCTATGGCCGGTGAGTACTTTGTTGCAGCTCAATTACAGCGGCTCCAAGTCTTTGCTTCAGTTACCTATGGAAATGCAAAGAGTGCCGATGTAATAGCCTTCACAAAAGACTCCGACAGGGTCGTGGTAATTGAAGTCAAGACAACCCAGAATCCAAAGTGGGTCGTTGGAGGACGGATACCTGAAAAATCGAATAAGCCATGGGTATTCGTTTCTCTCAACGAGGATACCGAGGTGTCACCAGAGTTTTTTATTCTCACACAGGAAGAACTTCACTTGCTCTTAGCCCCTCTTGAAAAAGAGTATTTCCGCAAGTATCTAGAAAAGCACGGGGTTGAATACGGAGACAAGCCTGGGGTGGTGAACATCAGCCGCTCCATGCTTGAGCCATATAAAAACTGCTGGTCGGTTATCAAAGATCAATTGGTCTCAAGATTAGAAACGAAATGACAACCTTTGAAAAACTCCAGCAGTTCATAGAGCGAGACATGAAAATGTCGCAGGTATATCAACCTGTTATGTTGCTCGAACTTCTCTCAAATTCTGGGAATGCCTTAACGCAAGACATCGCACAAGCAATCCTCAATAAAGACCCAACCCAAGTTGAGTATTTTTCTTCGGTAGTTAAGAACATGGTTGGCCGTGTCCTCACCAAGAATCGGGGCATTGGGCTGTACCCGGATTCAAAGACACTTTGTTAAGGCAACCTTCAAGGAACACAGTTCTTCGATCCGCGCCCCAGTGTAGGCCCCCAGTTTGATCAGCGCGGCCAACTCATGATCAGGCGTGGGTCTTGAACCCCAGCCATCCTTGGGTTCATACGGGAGATTGGTCACGCCTTTTCCACACGCGACGTCTTCAAGACGAGGATGGCTTCTCTGAGTCATTAGTCGTCACCATTAAAGGCGGTCTTTTTGTATTTAATCTCTCTATCGCACTGCGGGAAAGTAACGGTGCATTGGCCGTGGATTTACGCTCACCGCGCCAACAACCGCCTGACCAACAACCTCGGATAGTCCTGCCGCTGTCCGGCAACCAGATACACATAGGTGTCTTTGCCGATGCGTCGATAGACCAGTTTGTGATGCGAGGTCAACACTTGCTGGTATTCCTGGATGCCTACCGCGGCCAGTTCCGGTACTGCTGTGCCGTTGAATCGACCGGCGTCCACATGTTCTAGCTTCTCGAAAATCTCGTCCTCGGCAGTGAGCCATGCTGTCTCGCCCCATTGGTCAAGCATGTAGTCCTGCAGCGCCAGTAGATCGGCCATGGCATCCGGAAGAATGATGACGGCCATTATTTGCGGCGTTGACGTGCGGCTTGCAGTTGCGCCCGCGCTTCTTTGGCAGAAATGCCTTTGTGCTGTGTCCGGTCTTTTTCGCCCAGCGCGATGATTTTCAGTGCTGCAATCAGCGCCTCTTTTTCCTGGAACTCTTTTACGCCTTCGATCACCATGCTGGCCTCGCCGTTCTGCGTGATGACAAATGGTGTGCCATTGCGCGCCAGATCTTCCGAGATCTGGGCGGCATGACTTTTCAGGTAGGAGATGGATTTGATGTTGGTGATGGATTGCATGGTGACTCCAGGCTGAATGCCGGCGCAAACTTCAGTGGTCAGGGGCTTGACTGGCTGAGGATAAATGAGGGTAAATGACGGCAAGAAATCAGTCTGAATTTAGGTTCAAATTCAGTCGGCGTCAAATACAGATTCCGGCCTGCCAATCTAAGGTTTAGTTAACTTTGTCCCTATGGTAAGCTCCGCGCTTGATTTTTGATGAGAAGGCGAACCGCGGTTCGCCTTTTTTCTTGCCTGGCCCGGGGCCACGCTTCGCTCGGTGCCTGCTACCCATCCGGGAGAGTGCTCGATGTTCGATTTCGTCGCCAAACACAAACGCTGGATACAGCTGCTGCTTGGACTGGTTGCGGTGTCTTTCACGCTTTGGGGCGTCGAAAACTATCAGCGCATGGGTTCGGCTGGCGGTGAAGTCGCCACGGTGTCGGGCGAGAAGATCACCCGCCAGGAAGTGTCCGATCTGATGCGTCAGCAGCAGGACCGCTTGCGCCAGATGCTGGGCAACAACTTCGATCCGGCCATGCTCGAATCACCCGGCATGCGCGCCGAGTTGCTCGAAGGCCTGATCAACCAGCGCCTGCTGACCCAATACGCGGTCGGCAGCCACATGCTGGCCAGCGATGATCTGCTGCGTGAAATCATCAGTGCCCAGCCTGCGTTTCAGGAGAATGGTCGCTTTTCCCGTGCGGTCTATGAGCGTCTGCTGCAGGCGCAGAACATGACCCCGACCAGTTTCGAGAACAGCCTGCGCCGTGATCTGCTGACTTCGCAGGTTGCCGCCGCCATGGCCGAGAGCAGCCTGGCATCGTCGGCTGTGGCAAAGGAGTTTGCCCGTCTGCGCCTGCAACAACGCGAGGTGAGCGAGCTGCTGCTGCCGTTGGAGCGTTTTGCCGCACAGATCAAGCCGGATGACGCTGCTATCGCGGCGTTCTACGAAGCCAATGCCGCACGCTTCAAGCTGCCGGAGCAGGTGCAGGTGGAGTTCGTGGAACTGTCGTTGCAAAACATCAGTACCCAGGAAGTGATCAGCGCCGAGGACGTCAAGGCTTTCTACGACGCCAACTACGGCAGCAAGTTCAAGGAACGCTCCGAGGCGCGTGCCAAGGCCGAGGCCTTGCTGGCCGAGCTGCGTCGCAGCCCGGATCGGTTTGCCGAACTGGCCAAGCAGAACTCGCAGGACCCGGGCTCCAAGGACAGCGGTGGCGACCTGGGCTTCTTTGCCCGCGGCTCCATGGTCAAGCCGTTCGAGGACACGGTGTTCCGCCTGCGCGAGAACGAAATCTCGACGCTGGTGGAAACCGATTTCGGCTTCCATATCATTCGCCTCACCGGTATCAACAGCGCGGCCAAGTCACCCTCCAAGACCGAAGAGCGGCGTGCCAGCCATATCCTGATCACCGCGCCGGCAGCGGCCAAGTCGATCGAGGCGCTGCGACCGGAGATCGAAAAGGAATTGCGTCGCCAGCGTGCCGGCAAGCGCTTTGCCGAGGCGGCCGAGAGTTTTTCCAACCTCGCCTATGAGCAACCCGATTCGCTCAAGCCGGTGGCCGAGAAATTCAAGATCGCGGTGCAAAACGCCGGCTGGGTAACGCGTCAGGCCTCGCCGAATAAATCCATCAACCATCCCAAGGTGCTGGCAGCGTTGTTTGCCGCCGATGCCATTGCCAATCGTCGCAATATCGAAGTCATCGAGACAGCACCGGGCGTGCTGGTATCGGCGCGGGTGCTGGCGCACAAGCCGGAGGCGGCGCGTCCATTGAGCGAAGTGCGTGCCGATGTACTCAAGCTGCTGATCGATCGCGAGGCACGCGAGGCGGCACGCAAGCAGGGCGAGCAGCAGCTGGCAGCGCTGCGCAAGGGCGATGCCACCGCAACGACCTTCCCGGCGGCCAAGCTGGTGTCGCGCGACAAGGCCGATGGCATTACGGTGGAAGCATTGCAGGCGTTGTACCGCGCTGATGTGTCAACGCTGCCGGCCTATATCGGCGTCGAATCGGCCAAGGGCTATGTGCTGTTGCGGGTGAGCAAGCTGGTGGAGCAGGAGCCGCCAGAAAAGCTGGTTGAGGCGGCGCGTGCGGAAGTGGCCCGCTCCAATGGCGCACGCGAATATCAGGCCTTCATCACCGGTTTGCGCAATCGCGCCAAGGTGGAAATCGACAAGGCCCAGCTCGAGGCCAAGACACCCTGAGGGTGGCGGGGCGCGCCGAGCGTTCGGCGCGCCTCTTCAGCGCCTGCCTGGCGGCTGATGCCAGGCTCAGGTGGCGTCGCTCCCTGCGCCACCCATGCCACCCACCACGGTGTTGAAGCCGGCATCGACGTACGTAATCTCGCCGGTGATGCCACCGGCCAGGTCGGAGAGCAGGAAGGCTGCGGCATTGCCGACATCATCAATGCTCACGTTCCGACGCAGCGGCGCGTTCTCCTCGACATGCTTGAGGATCTTGCCAAAGCCGCTGATGCCGGCGGCGGCCAGCGTCTTGATCGGTCCGGCCGAAATGCCATTGACCCGTACCCCATGCGGTCCGACGCTGCTGGCCAGATAGCGCACCGTTGCCTCCAGGCTGGCCTTGGCCAGGCCCATGGTGTTGTAGTTCGGCACCACCCGATCAGCGCCCAGGTAACTTAGCGTCAGCATGGCCGAGGGCCGGTCGCGCATCAGCGGCAGCGCCGCCTTGGCCAGCGCGGCAAAACTGTAGGCGCTGACATCATGCGCAACCCGAAAGGCTTCGCGCGACAGGCCGTCGAGAAAATCGCCGGCGATGGCCTCGCGCGGTGCGAAGGCGATGGCATGCACCAGTCCGTCCAGGCTTTGCCATTGCGACCCGAGCGCGGCAAACAGCGCGGCGATGTCCTCATCGTTGGCGACATCGCAGGCATACACTTGCTGGCTGCCCAGTTCGGCCGCCATCTCGGTGACGCGATCCTTGAAACGTTCGTTCTGGTAGGTGAAGGCCAGTTGTGCACCTTCGCGGGCGCAGGCCTTGGCAATGCCCCAGGCGATGGAACGATTGCTGAGCAATCCAGTGATGAGGATGCGTTTGCCGGCAAGAAAAGCCATGTGGGAAGCCTGTGATCTCGAATGGAGGGAAGGAAAATTATAGCCGTGTGGCTGCGCTACACTCGACCGATGCGTCGGCTTGATCCCATTCGTTGGCAGTGTTTCCCGCGCCTGCACGGTGTTGCAGTGATCGTCGCGCTGCTTGCGATGGGCTTGTTGAGCGCTTGCGGCGAGGTCTGGAACGATCCCTACCCGCAGGCCGAGCGCGGCGGCAATGTGCTCTACAGCGCCTTCAGCGAGCGTCCCAAGCATCTTGATCCGGCTCAGGCCTATGCCTCGGACGAATACGAGTTCATCTCGCAGATTTATGAGCCGCCGCTGCAGTACCACTACCTCAAGCGGCCCTACACCCTGATCCCGGCCTCGGCCGCCAAGCTGCCGCAGCCGATTTATCTCGATGCCCAGGGGCGGGTGCTGCCCGACTCGGCGCCGGCCAGTCAGATCGCCTTCACCGATTACGACATCCACATTCAGCCCGGCATCCGCTATGCGCCACACCCGGCCTTTGCCCGGGATGCGGCGGGCAAGCCACGCTATCTCGCGCTGAGTGCAGCTGATATGCGCGGTCGGTATCGCCTCTCGGATTTTCCCGAGATCGGCACGCGCGAGCTTGAGGCTGCCGATTTTATCAATCAAATCAAGAGGTTAGCGCATCCCCGCATTCACTCGCCGATACTCGGTCATATGGCCGAGATCATCGTCGGGCTGAAAGAATTGGCAGCGCAGCTGGCGGCCGAGGACAAGGCGCTGCAGGCGGCGCGTCCGCCCGGCGTCAGCACGCCGGCCTATCTCGATTTGCAGCGCTATCCACTGGCGGGGGCGCAAGTGATCGACCGGCATCATTTCCGGTTGCGCATCAAGGGCAAGTACCCGCAGTTCCTGTACTGGCTGGCGATGCCGTTCTTTGCCCCGGTGCCGCCCGAAGCCGACCGCTTTTATGCCCAGCCTGGCATGGCCGAGCGCAACCTCAGCCTGGACTGGTATCCGGTCGGCACCGGTCCCTATGCCCTGACCGAAAATGATCCGAATGCCCGTATGGTCCTGAGCCGCAATCCGCATTTCCGGGGCGAGCCCTATCCCGCCGAGGGCGAGGCGGGTGATGCCGCAGCCGGTCTGCTGGCCGACGTGGGCCAGCGTGCGCCATTCATTGATCGCGTGGTCTATACCCGCGAGAAGGAAGGCATTCCCTACTGGAACAAATTCCTGCAGGGCTATTACGACCAGTCGGCCATTGCCAGCGACAACTTCGATAACGCGGTACGCATCGGTGCCGAGGGCGAGGCCAGT
Source organism: uncultured beta proteobacterium (assembly GCA_903868285.1). GTDB lineage: Bacteria > Pseudomonadota > Gammaproteobacteria > Burkholderiales > SG8-39 > CAIPUP01. Next base: position 9,285 of record CAIPUP010000171.1, on the reverse strand, counting down.
CTGTCGCCGGACATGGAGCAGCGCGGCATGCGCCTGCGCACTTCGGTGGCCACCAGCAGCTTTTATCTGGCCTTCAACTGGCTGGATGCGCAACTGGGCGGGCAGGGCGATGCTGCGCAACGCGAGCGCGCACGCAAGCTGCGTCAGGCGATCTCGATTGCCATCGACTTCGAGGAGTCGATTTCCATTTTTGCCAATGGCCGCGGCATTGCAGCGCAAGGGCCGATACCGCCTGGCATCTTCGGTTTCCGGGATGGCCTGGAGGGCATGAATCCGCTGGTCTATGAGCGGGTGCAGGATGCGCCGCGTCGCAAGTCCATCGACCAGGCGCAGCGTCTGATGCAGGAAGCGGGTTATCCGCAGGGACGCGATGCCAGTACCGGTCAGCCGCTGGTGCTGGCACTGGACACGGTGCAGCGCGGACCGGGCGACAAGGCGCGACTGGACTGGTATCGCAAGCAGTTCCAGAAGCTGGGCATCCAGCTTGATATCCGCGCCACCGACTGGAATCGTTTCCAGGAGAAGATCCGTCGCGGCAACACGCAGATGTTCTTTCTTGGCTGGAACGCCGACTATCCCGACCCGGAAAATTTTCTGTTCCTGTTCTATGGCCCGAACGCGGTGGCGCGCTCCGACGGCGAGAACAAATCCAACTACAGCAATGCCGAATTCGATCGCCTGTTCGAGCAAATGAAGAATATGGACAATGGTCCGCAACGCCAGGCCCTGATCGATCGCATGGTGGCACTGCTGCGTGAAGATGCGCCCTGGGTCTGGGGCTTTCATCCCAAGGACTACTCGCTGTATCACGCCTGGCTGTCCAACATCAAACCGAATCACATGGCGCGCAATGGCTTGAAGTATTACCGCCTGGATGCGCCGCTGCGCGAGCGCCAGCGTGCGGCCTGGAACCAGCCGCAGCCCTGGGTACTGCTGGGTGGCTTGCTGCTGTTGCTGTTGGCCATTGCGCCGGCGGTTCTGGCCTGGCGAAGGCGCGAGCGGCACAGCGCTAGCGGCGCTAGCGCCAATGCCAACGCCAATGCCAATGCCAACGCCAATGCCAACGCCAACGCCAACGCCAACGTGATCAACGACGACAGCGCAGGTGGCAAGTCATGAGTCATTACCTGCTGCGACGTTTGTTCTATGCGGTGCTGATTCTGATTGGCGTCAACCTCATCACCTTCGTGCTGTTTTTCAAGGTCAACACGCCGGACGATATGGCGCGCATGCAACTGGGTGCCAAGCGCGTCACGCCAGCAGCCATTGCCAAATGGAAGGCCGATCGCGGCTATGACCAGCCGCTGGTGTGGAACAGCGAGCGCCAGGGCAGCGAGCAACTCACACAGACGATTTTTTTCCAGAAGTCGGTCGAGATGTTCCGGTTTGAATTCGGTCGTGCCGATGATGGCCGCGACATCGCTCGCGAGATCAGTCAGCGTATGTGGCCCAGCCTGGCGCTGGCGCTGCCGGTGTTTTTGATCGGCATGCTGGTGCACATCAGCTTTGCGCTGTTGATGGCGTTTTTCCGTGGCAGCTATCTGGATGTCGGTGGGGTGGTGCTGTGTGTGGCGATGATGTCGGTGTCGGGGCTGTTCTACATCATTGGCGGTCAGTATCTGGTGGCCAAGGTGTGGAGCCTGGTACCGATCTCCGGCTACGCGCCGGGTATGGATGCGCTGCGTTTTCTCTGGCTGCCGGTGCTGGTGGGCGTGATTGGTGGCATTGGCAGCGGCACACGCTGGTATCGCACCATTTTCATTGAAGAAGTCAGCAAGGACTATGTGCGCACCGCGCGCGCCAAGGGACTGTCCGAGTTGGTGGTGTTCTATCGGCACATCCTGCGCAACGCCATGATTCCCATCCTCACCGGCGCGGTGGTGGCATTGCCGATGTTGTTCATGGGTAGCCTGATCACGGAATCGTTTTTTGGCATCCCGGGTCTGGGCAGCTACACCATCGAGGCGATACAGGCGCAGGACTTTGGCGTGGTGCGGGCCATGGTGTTCATCGGCTCGCTGCTCTATATCGTCGGGCTGATCCTGACGGATGTGTCCTACACCCTGGTCGATCCGCGGGTGAGGTTCGAATGAATCGCGCGGCTTGTGCTGATGACTTGCTGCGCATGGAGACTGCATGTTCCTGCCAGTAATCCTGTGGACCGATGCCTTGGTGTTCGCACTGCTGGCGGTGCTGCTGGGCGCACTGCTGCGGGTGCGTCGCAGTGCGCCCTTGCGCGCGTCCTGGCGACGGGTATGGCGCAACCCGGCGGCCTTGAGTGCGGCCCTGGTGCTGAGTGTGTTCCTGCTGATTGGCTTGCTGGATACCCTGCATTTCCGTCCGGCGTTGAGCGCGGCATCGGTTCCAGTCACCGCGTCTGCTCCTGGCGCGGCCTCCGCATCTGCGGCGCGATACAGCAGCGAGGTGCGCAGCGTACTGGATGTCTTGCTGGCGCCGCTGGCCAGTCGCAGCGAGCGTACCTACTCGGCACCACTGGCCACGCATGCCTACGCCCGCGAAACCATCGAGCTGCCCGATGGCCGGCAGGTGCGCGAGTTTCCTCGACTGCGTCATGGCGGTGCGCATCTGGTGCAACTCGACGACTGGGCCGAGGATGTGATGCTGCGCGTGCTGCGCGGTCTGGTACTGGCGCTGGTGCTGTGGTTTGTATTGAGCTGGATGCTGGTGATTGCGCTGCGGCCACAGGCGGAGGGTGGCACGCAAGACCGCATGCATGAGGGCTCGCGAATGTCGGCAGCGGAATTTTCCGCGCAAGTCTGGCGCGGTCAGAGCGAGATTCCCTGGCGCAGCCTGTTGATTACGCTGGGGTTTTTGCTGGCACTGATCCTGCCGATAGGCATGCTCGTGCCGGAATACCATGTGCTGGGTACCGACAAGGTCGGGCAGGATGTGTTGCTGCTCTCGCTCAAGAGCCTGCGTACCGCGCTGGTAATCGGCACGCTCACTACCCTGGTGATGCTGCCGTTCGCGCTGCTGCTGGGCATGATGGCCGGCTACTTCCGTGGCTGGGTGGATGACCTGATTCAATACCTCTACACCAGCTTGCATTCCATTCCCGGTGTGCTGCTGATTGCCGCTGCGGTGCTGGTGCTGCAGGTACAGATTGAAACGCGTCCGGAATGGTTTCCCACCACCGCCCAGCGCGCCGACTTTCGCCTGCTGGCGCTGTGTTTCATTCTCGGCATCACCAGCTGGACCGGCCTGTGCCGGTTGCTGCGCGGCGAAACCCTCAAGCTGCGCGAGTTCGATTACGTGCAGGCAGCGCGTGCCTTCGGCGTCGGCCACTGGCGCATCATGCGCCGCCACATTCTGCCCAACCTGATGCATATCGTGCTGATTGCAGTGGTGATGGATTTCAGCGGCCTGGTATTGGCCGAGGCGGTGCTGTCCTATGTCGGGGTGGGCGTCGACCCGTCGATGAACAGCTTTGGCACCATGATCAATGCCGCACGCCTGGAGATGGGACGCGAGCCGATGGTGTGGTGGTCGCTCAGCAGTGCCTTCGTGTTCATGTTCTTTTTAGTGCTGTCGGCCAACCTGTTTGCCGATGCGGTGCGTGATGCGTTCGACCCGCGTTTGCACATCGGTGGGCGCTCGGCATGAGTACCGGCATGCACCAGGACACAATCAAACCCGTATTGCAGGTGCGCGGATTGCGCACGGTGATCGATGGCAGTGCCCGTTCTGCCGATGGCGCGAGCATGGCAACAGCGCTGGCAGTGGTTGATGGCATCGATTTTTCGCTCTATCCGGGTGAGACCTTCGCCATCGTCGGCGAATCCGGTTGCGGTAAATCCATCACAGCGCTATCGCTCATGCGTTTGCTGCCGGATGCGGCGCGCGTGGTCGCGGGGCAAGTGTTACTGCAGGGCGAGGACTTGCTGGCCTTGCCCGAGTCATCCATGCGCCAGGTGCGCGGGCGGCGTATGGCGATGATTTTTCAGGAACCGGCGACCAGTCTCAATCCGGTGTTGACCCTGGGTACACAGCTGGTCGAGGTGATCGAGCGGCACACGGCCTTGCGAGCGCTGGCGGCGCGGCAACAGGCGCTGGCGGTGTTGCAGCAGGTGGGCGTGCCGGATGCCGAACGGCGTCTGGGGGAATATCCGTTTCAGCTCTCCGGCGGACTGAAGCAGCGGGTGATGATCGCCATGGCGCTGGCCACCGCACCGGATGTGCTGGTGGCCGACGAGCCCACCACCGCGCTGGATGTGACCATCCAGGCGCAGGTGTTGAGTCTGCTGGCGCGCTTGCAGCGCGAGCGCGGCATGGCGGTGTTGCTGATCACGCATGATCTGGCGGTGGTGTCGCAGTATGCGCAGCGGGTAGGCGTGATGCATGCCGGCAAGCTGGTGGAGGTGGCGGCGTGCCAGACTTTCTTTGCTTCGCCGCAGCATCCTTATTCGCAGCAGTTGCTGGCAGCGCTGCCGCGCACTCAGGCAGTGCCGGGGCCGCAGCGCGAGCCGTGGCAAAACAATGACGCGACGACACAGCCGGCTAGCTTGTTGCAGGTCGACGATTTGCGGGTGCATTACCCGATCCGTGCCGGATTACTGCGTCGTACCGTAGCCTCGGTGCGTGCCGTCGATGGTGTGTCACTGTCCTTGCAGGCCGGACGCACATTGGCCCTGGTGGGCGAATCGGGTTGTGGCAAGACCACCGTCGGCAAGGCCATCCTGCAACTGATTGATGAGGCCAGCGGACAGGTGATGTTCGATGGCCTCGATCTGATGCAATTGCGCGGCGAGGCGCTGCGCCAGCGCCGCAGCGATTTCCAGATCATTTTTCAGGACCCATATGCCTCGCTCAATCCGCGCATGCGGGTCAGCGACATTCTGGCCGAAGGCATGCAGGCGCTCGGGCCAAGGGGGTTGTCCGAGGCGGAGCTGGCGCAGCAGGTAGGGCAGTTGTTGCAGCAGGTGGGTTTGCCGGAAGATGCTGGTACGCGCTATGCGCATGAGTTCTCCGGCGGTCAGCGCCAGCGCATTGCGATAGCACGGGCATTAGCCGTCAAGCCGCGCCTGATCGTGTGCGATGAGCCGACCTCGGCGCTGGATGTTTCGGTGCAGGCGCAGATCCTCAAGCTGCTGCTGGATTTGCAGCGCGATACCGGCGTGGCTCTGCTGTTCATCAGCCACAACATTGCGGTGGTGGAGCAGGTGGCCGATGCGGTGGCGGTGATGTATCTAGGGCGCATCGTCGAGCAAGGGCCGGTGGCTGCGGTATTGCGTCAGCCGCGCCACCCCTATACCCGGGCGTTGCTGGCGGCCGTGCCGACACTCGATCGGCCGATGGCCGAGGCAGCGCTGCTGGCGGGTGAGTTGCCCTCGCCGGTCAATCCGCCTGCGGGTTGTCACTTTCATCCGCGCTGCCCTCAGGCGCAGCCGACCTGTCGGGAGGCCTATCCGCTGCCGCGCACCGTGGCTGCCGGACACACGGTGCAGTGTGTCTTGCCCGAATAAAAGTCTTTTAAAATCAATAGGTTATGAATTTTTGGGCGCTGCAAGCGTATTTCGCAACCTGCGTGCCTGGCGAGCGTGTCTGGCGATACGGTTCAGCGGCTTAGTTAGCGGCTTAGTTAGCCGCTTTTTTTGCGCCTTTTTGTCCGGCGTTTGCGCTTGCCTTGTTCGCTGCGGGTTTGCTGGCCGCCGCTTTGTTGACGGGTTTAGCCGCCTGCTTGGCTGCGGGCTTGGCGGCTTTCCTGGCAGCCGGTTTGGCCGCGGCGCTGGCTGCCGGCGGCGGACTCTGCGGTGTCACCATGACGGTGAGTTTCTGCCCCGCTGCCAGGCGACCGATCTGGTTCCAGCGTCGCAGGTCGTCCACGCTGACCCGATAGCGCTGCGCAATCACCGGCAGCGTCTCGCCCTGTTTCACCGTGTGTACCACCCGTACCGGTGTGAGTGGCGCGGGTTGGGTGCGGGCCGAGGGCAGGGCGGGCGGCTGGAATAGTGCCGGCAGGCCTTCGGCCGCGGCGGCTGAACCCTTCAGTGGCACCAGGATCTGCAAGCCTGGTCCGACCTTGGTGCGGGCATTGATGCCATTGACCTGCTTGAGCAGCGCCAGGCTGATGCCATAGGTGGCGGCGATCTTGTCCAGCTTGTCGTTAGGGCGCAGGAAGTAGCTCTGCCAGGAGGACAGCGGTTCGTCATGGGCCGCCAGGTTGGCAAGAAAAATGTCGGCCCGGTCAGCTGGCAGCACCAGGGTCGGGCTCTGGGCATTGGAAATCACCGGACGGTTGTGTGCCGGATTGAGCGCAATGAGTTCCTGTACTGGCACCTCGGCCAGGCGTGCGGCGACGCGCAGATCGATATCTTTGTTCTTGGTGATGGTGACGAAGTACGGCTGATTGGGAATCGGGTCGAGTTGCAGATTGAAGGCCGCAGGGTTGTCGAAAATGTTTTTGAGTGCTTGCAGTTTGGGCACGTAGTAACGCGTTTCGGTGGGCATGCTCAGACTGAGGTAGTCGGTCGGCAGTCCGAGCTTGCGGTTCTTTTCGATGGCACGTGCCACCGCGTTCTCGCCCCAGTTATAGGAAGCCAGCGCCAGATGCCAGTCGCCATGCATCTGATACAGATCGCGCAGGTAATCCAGCGCGGCGCTGGTGGCGGCAACGATGTCGCGACGGCCGTCGTACCACCAGTTCTGGCTCAGGTCGTAGCGTTTGCCGGTGGCCGGAATGAACTGCCACAGCCCGGCAGCATGCGCACGCGAGTAGGCCATGGGATTGAAGGCCGACTCGACCATCGGCAGCAGCGCCAGCTCGGTGGGCATGCCGCGTTTTTCCAGCTCATCGACGATGTGATACAGGTAACGCCGGCTGCGTTCGACCATGTGCTTGATGGCGCTGGGGCGTGCCGCGTACCAGATCTGGCGATCCAGCACCAAGGGGCTGTCCAGGTTGGGCATGGCAAAGCCCGCGCGCATACGTGCCAAAAGGTCATCTTGCGGGATGGTGAGATCGATGGCCTGCGGTGCTGGCGGATCGGTCACTTCGCGTTGCTCGGTGATCGGGCCCGCGGGCAGGGCTTCCTGCGCAAACGCCGTGGCACCCATGCCGGGCGCCAGCCCGAGGGTAAACCCGAGCGTTGCGATCAGGCCGAATAGCAGGAAGGCTGCGTGCTGCTTCAACGGCATGACCTCCTGGATTCGGGGCTGCGGATGTTACACGACCCGGCGCAGGCCACGGCTTGGCGCGGGTAACGGGACAACAGACGCAACATGGGGATTAAAAACTGTTTTTCCAGTCGCGGATGCAGGTAAATACATCCACTTCGCTGGAAAGGCTTGCTCCAGCATGTTGTGAGGCGCTGTGTATCAACGCGGCATCGCTGCAACGCAGGAAGGGATTGGTCGCTAATTCCAGGGCAATGCTGCTGGGAATCGTGGACAAGCCGGCATCGCGGGTAGCACTGTCGCGCTGCTGGCGCGCGATCAGTGCACGGTTGTCGGGGTCGACTGCGAGGGCAAAGCGCAGATTGCTCAAGGTGTATTCATGCGCGCAGTAGACCGAGGTATCGCCAGGCAGCGCGGCAAGTTGTTTCAGCGATTGCAGCATCTGCTGTGGCGTGCCTTCGAACAATCGACCGCAGCCGCCGCCGAACAAGGTGTCGCCGCAGAACAGGCTGCCATGACCGTAGTAGGCAATATGACTGCGAGTATGTCCGGGCACGGCAATCACTTGAAAGCTGGCCTGCAGCAATGGCAACGGCACCACATCGGCATCGTTCACATTGTGGGTGATGGCGGTAATACGGCTGTCGGGCGGTCCGTACACCGGAATGCCGGGTGCCGCCTGGGACTGCGCGCTGGCCTGCAACAGCGTGCCAAGTCCACCGATATGGTCGGCATGATGATGCGTGATCAGCACTGCGGCGAGCTTCAGTTGTTTGCGCTGCAGATAGTTGAGTACTGGCGTGGCATCGCCCGGATCGACAATCACTGCCATGCCCGCACGACTGATGGCCCAGAGATAGTTGTCCTGAAAGGCCGGTATTGCTTCGATCAGCAGATCGGAATCCGAATTCATCAGTTTCGCCGGTTAGAATGATTTTTTGTTGCTTCCTGCATCGACCCTCGATTTTACCTTGCCCGGTATGACACTTCCCAACTTCTCTCTTCCAGGATCGCTCTCGGCAGTGCGTGATGCGCAAGGTCTGCAATCAGCCTTGGCAACGTGGTATGGCACCGAGCGGGGCCGCTATGTTTTGAACTGGGAACAAACACAGATCGATGTTGCAGTGACCGATGTGTTTGGTTTTCATGCCTTGCAACTCGGATTGCCGGCCTTTGATTTCTTGCGTGAGAGCCGAATTCCGCTGCGACTGGTGACCGCATTGACTGCGCAAACCCCGTCGCAGCCACCACACCTGTTGTGCGAAACCCAGGCCTTGCCGCTGGCCTCGCAGAGCATGGATCTGGTGCTGCTGCCGCATGTACTCGAGTTCAGTACCCAGCCGCATGCCATCTTGCGCGAGGCCGAGCGGGTATTGCGACCGGAGGGGCAGATCGTCATCACTGGCTTCAACCCGCTGTCGCTATGGGGTGTGCGGCGGGCCTTGCCCAGTGCGCAGTCGCAAATGCCGTTTCAGGGGCAGTTCATAGGCTTGCATCGGCTCAAGGACTGGCTGACCCTGCTCGGACTGGAGCTCAACGGTGGCCGTTTCGGTTGTTATGCGCCGCCTTTTGCCAACGCAACCTGGTTGCGGCGCGCCGCCTTCATGGAAAAAGCCGGCGACCGCTGGTGGCCGATTGCCGGTGCTGTGTACGCGGTGCGCGCGATCAAGCGCGTCGTTGGCGCAAGAATGGTGACACCAGCCTGGCGGCAACGTCGTGCCGCAGCGCCCGGTCTGGTGCAGGTGGCACGGCGTGAAAATGTGATCCATGTCCGGCCATCGGCGGCCGGCAGTGCGGACCTGATGCATGGGGGCGGCGATGAACGAGGCTGAGCAGGTAGTGATTTATGCCGATGGCGCCTGCAAGGGCAACCCCGGGCCGGGCGGCTGGGGCGCGCTGCTGACATGGAACGGACATGAGCGTGAGTTGTTTGGTGGCGAGCCGGCCACCACCAATAACCGCATGGAACTGCTGGCAGTGATCCGGGCGCTGGAAGCACTGTCGCGCTCGACCCAGGTCGCGGTGTATACCGACTCGCAATATGTGCACAAGGGCATCACCGAATGGCTGTCGGCGTGGAAGCGGCGCGGCTGGCTGACCGCGGATAAAAAGCCGGTCAAGAATGCCGATCTGTGGAAGCAACTGGAGGCG
>CAIPUP010000170.1 GCA_903868285.1 uncultured beta proteobacterium | reverse complement strand
GCTTGCAGCGCCTGCGGATCACCGATGCCCGAGAGCATCAGCAGTTGCGGGCTGTTGATCACGCCACCGCTGAGCAGCACTTCGCGCCGGGCATAGGCCCGATGCACCACCCCGCGGCGCAGGTATTCCACCCCCTCGGCCTGATCGCTGCCGGCACCGCTGGCTTGTTTGAACAGGATGCGGGTGGCATGCGATTGCACCGTCAGCGTGACATTGCCGCGCGCCAGTGCCGGACGCAGATAGGCGCGCGCCGCGCTCATGCGACGCCCGCCATCGATCGTGCCTTGCAGGACGCCAAAGCCGGACTGCGCCGCGCCGTTGTAGTCCTCGCGCCAGGGATAGCCCAGCGCCACCGCCGCCTGGCGAAACGCGTCGTTCAGTGGGTCCTGATAGCGGCAGCGTTGCACCGTGAGCGGGCCATCGCCGCCGCGCCAGGCGTCGGCACCGTCTTCCCAGCGCTCCATGCGGCGAAAGTACGGCAACACATGGGCGAAGTCCCACTCTGGCAAGCCGCTGGCTGCCCAGCGCGCATAGTCGGCCGGATGACCGCGCACATAGGCCATGGCATTGGTCGAGGATGAGCCGCCCACCACCTTGCCGCGCGCGCACTCGACCGCCCGGCCATCGACGTTCGGCTCCGGTTCTGCGAAGTACTGCCAGTCGGCCAGGCGCTCGGTCAGCAGCTTGCCCCAGCCCAGCGGAATTTGAATCCATGGGCTGCGATCCCAGCCACCGGCCTCGATCACCAGGATGCGCAGCGAAGGGTCCTCGCCCAGGCGGCAGGCCAGAGTGCAGCCGGCCGACCCGGCACCGACGATGATGTAGTCGTACTCTTCGCGCCGGTGCATGGCAGTGGCGGTAGACATGGGGGCTACCCGTATGCGGCTAGCTGTCACTCAGCCGGCCGCGATGGCTTTCTGGAATGCCGGACGCGCTTGCAGCATGGCAACCCAGGCCGCGGTCTTGGGGAATTCCGGCAAGCCCAGCGGGAAGCCGATACAACGCTTGACGATGGGGCCGAGCGCGATGTCGGCCAGGCTGAATTGCGCCCCGGCGACAAAGGCATGCTTGGACAACTGGCCTTCGAGCACCTTCAGTTCGGCCGCCAGATTGCTGGCGGTGTCGGGGGCACGCTCGGCCTCGGCCTTCTTGGCATCCCGGAATCCGGCCAGATAAGCGGAGTTCAGTTCGGACAGGGTCCAGTCCATCCAGCTCTCGATGGCAGCGCGCTGTGCGGCATCGCTCGGATAGAGCGCGGAATTGGCCTTGCTGGCGAGGTAGCGCAACACCGTGTTGGATTGCCACACCACCGTGCTGCCATCGATCAGCGTCGGTACTTTCTTGATCGGGTTCATCGCCACATATTCCGGCGTGGTGGTGTTTTCCCACTGCCGGCCATAGTCCTTGCGCTCATAGGGCAGGCCGAGTTCCTCCAGCAGGAACAAGACTTTTTGCACATTGCCGGAGGTGGCGCGACCGAGTAGTTGAATCATGGGTAAAGCTCCTGGAGAGTTGCTTGCTAGGTTTGTTGCGGAAAATTTTTTAGAGAATTGCTTCAGCGTTGCTTACAGCGGCTTGTAGGCCACGCATTCGATTTCGATCTTGGTGCTGATCACCGCGCGCGCCTCGACCGTGGTGCGGGCGATGCGGCCTTCCGGAAAGTATTCCTTGAACACGCCGTTGTAGCGACCGAAGTCGCGCGCATCTTCGAGATAGGTGGTGACCTTGACCACATCGTCCAGCGTGCAGCCGGCATCGGCCAGCACACGCTTGCAGGCCTCCAGCGTGGCGCGGGTTTCTTCCTCGATGCTGCCGCAGACCATATTGCCTTGCGCGTCCTTGCCGACCTGGCCGGACAGATAGACAAAGTCGCCGGCCCGCACTGCCGGATGAAATGGCAGGTTGGGGTTCTTCTTGCCATACACCTCGATCTTGTTCTTGGCGCTCACATGCTGCTCCTTGGGTCTTTGGGTGAATGTAACTTATTGATTATTATAGGTTTTTAGACGACCGTGCTCTCGATGATATGCAGCCCGCGCTGGCGGTCGATGAGATAGATCAGGCCGTTCGGATCGACCGTGACGTCGTTGGAGGAGGCACGCTCGCAGCCTTCGGGCGCATCCGGCTCGTAGCAGCCAACTTCCTTGGGCGCAAACGGATCGGACATGTCGACCAGACGCAGGCCGTTGGCAAACCAGGCAAAGGGCACGATGTTGCCGTGAAAGCGCTCTGCGGGCTGATGGCAGCCGGTCATTGGAATCTGTGGCGCGCCATCCGGATCGAGGCCCGGCTTCTGGAAGGTGGCGATCTGCACCGGCGCGCGCTCATCGGTGATGTCGTAGATGCGGGTGAAGGCCGGCGGCGAAGGATAGAGCTTGGCCACATCCTCGTCGGCGACGATCAGGATGTCGCGTCCCTTGAGCTTGCCTGGCATGCGCAGCGCGGTGTGGGTGGGATGCGGATTGTCGGCACCTTCGTTTACGCCCGAGATGAGGGTGGGCTTGCGCATGTCGCTGAAGTCGAGAATGTAGAAGCCGTGATGCCAGTACGACACATACAGCCGGTTGCCCACCCGCAGCGGATGGTGGCAGCGCGGGCGCACATAGTCGTTCCAGGGATATTCCTCGCCACCGGCCACATGCTGGCCGGGTATCCACCAGCGGCAAACCTCTTCGGGCGCTTCCGGCTTTTGCAGGTCGAGCACCATCATGATGTTGCCGACATAGCCCTCGGCGGTGGGTGAGATATAGGCATAGCGGCCGTCGAAGTCGTAGCGGTGCACGCCGCCGCCTTCGCCGGTCACGGTCCACTTGTTGATCAGCCGCGGCTTGGCCGGATTGGAGACATCGAAGATGCCCAGGCCGCCGCCGAATTCCGGCGCGCCTTCACGAAATTTTTCGTAGTTCACCAGCATCAGTCCATTGGCGGCACGCACCTTGTGCGAGTGCCAGCCCATCGGAATTTCCAGTCGCGCCAGCAATTTCGGATTTTTTGGATCAGCGACATCGTAGATGGAGGTGCCATTGGTCGGCTGCATATGCGAGACATACAGAATATTGTTGTCCCAGCACACCTGACCGCCGCCGGGGCAATCGATGGTGCTGACCAGTTTGGTATTGACGGCGCGTGCCATGCCTGATTCCTTGCTGATGACGTTAATCGGGTTTGCGACGGGCTGGTACTTCGATGCTGCTTCGATGCCGCTCAGGGATTGAGCAGATTGATCACATCGCCCGAGGCGCTGCGGCCATAGCGCGTGAGCAAGCCAAAGTGCGCCAGCGCCGGCTCATCGCTGGCCACGAACAGCACCACCGGCGCACCACTGTTGTTGACATATTCGGTCCATACGCCGCCGGGCAGCGCCAGGGTGTCGAACAGTTCCAGATCGAAGGCCTTGCCATCGACCACGGCCTGGCAGCTGCCCGGGCCTTTTTCCAGGGGCGACACCAGCAGGCTGGCCGATTGCTTGACCGCCAGGGTGCGCTCGCCCGGTCGCAGCATCTGCATGAAAAAGCCCATGGTCTTGTACACCGGGCCACCGGTGAGCGGATCGGTGTATTCGATCAGCACTGCCTCATGCGGGTTCTCGACATCGCGATGCTTCTCCAGCATCTCGCGCACCGCTTCATAGCGATAGACATACATCGGCGAGGAACCGCCCACGCCGCGATAGTGGTTCACAAAGCGTGCCTTGAGACCGCCAGCACCATAGACGCTGGCTGAATAGTCACCGGCAAAACGGGCGCTTTGCTTTTTCTTGGCCACGCCGTCTTCGCGATAGTCGTGATCGAAGGACAGCGCATTCAGGCTCTCCACCAGCGGATAGTCCAGCACCGACAGGTTGATGGCCGGTGTGTCGCCGACATTGCCATGGTTGTGCCAGGTGTCACGCGGCGTGAGCACCAGATCACCATGACCGAAGGTGATGTCCTCACCCTCCACGCCAGTGAAGTTTTCCGAGCCGATCAGGCCCAGGCGCACCGCGCTGGCGGTATGCCGGTGCGGCGGCATGATTTCGTTCGGATCATTCTGGCGATAGGCGGTGTAGAGCGTGCTGACCGTGGCGCGGCGCGGTGACAGCCCCGGGTTGATCAGCACCAGCGAGCGACGATCGGTGTCCTCGGCCGTGACCAGTTCGGCCGAGCGCTTGAGCAGGCCTTCAATATCGTTCTTGTAGCTCCAGAGAAACGGTACCGGCTTGGGGCCATTCATCAGCTGGCGCACCTCGTCATGCTCGACATCCGACTGCTTGGCCCAGAACGGAAACATGTGCTTGTCATTGATGCCGGCATACATATCGCGCAGCGCGGCTTCTTTGACATTGTCGACAGGTTTCAGGTCCGGTTTCAGATCATTGGGCTTGCCCATGATGGAGGCTCCTCGAGGGTGTCGGGGGTGGGATGAAAGGTGCGTTGCAACAGTCAGGATTTTGCATAAATGCATGCAAAGTGCATGCATTTTGTCTTCGCGCTAGGTTAGCATCACTCGCTGCCCGCCAACATCCAGGAGAATGTTCCATGCTGCGTATTTGTCGCTTTAACCTCAACCGCGCCCTTGCCATTTTTCGGGCCAGTTTCATGTTCGGTGTTCTAGCGGCTGCCGCCATGCCGTCGGCCCAGGCCCAGACTGTAATGAAAATGGCCAGTGCCACCATCAATGATGTGCAGCATGAGTGGCTCAAGCGCTTCGAAGCCGCGATCAAGCCGCGTGTGGGCGACAAGCTCAAGGTGGAAATCTATCCGGCCAGCCAGCTCGGCCAGATTCCGCGCATGGTCGAGGGCGTGGCCCTGGGCACGATCGAATCCTTCATCACACCGACGTCATTTCTGGTCAGCGTTGAAACGCGCTACCAGGCCTTCGATGCCATCGGCGTATTCCAGTCGCCCGAGCATCTGAACCGTGTGTTGTCCGATGCCGCGTATCGCAAGCGCGCACTGGCCATGGGCGAATCCAAGGGCCTCAAGGGCATCGGCATTTTCTACAACAGCCCGGTGGTGGTGCTGTCCAAGCGTCCGATTGCCACCCTGGCCGATTTCGCCGGCAAGAAAATTCGCGTGTTTCCCTCGCCGCTGCAGATCGAGCCGATGAAGTCGCTCGGCGCATCGCCGGTGCCGATGGCCTTTGGCGAAGTGATGGCAGCCTTGCAAAACGGCACTATCGACGGCTTGCTGGCCGGCATTCCGGTGCTCACGCCGTTCAAGTTCTATGACGCCGCCAAGCCGGTCACCGAGATTCATCCTTCTATCGTTGTTTCCACGCTGGTGGTGAACAAGCGTTGGTTCGACGGCCTGGCACCGGATGTTCAAACGGCCATCGTGGAAACCGGTGCGCGGGTCGATCGCGAAGCCTTTGGCTTTGCGGCTGACTTGATCACCAAGGCCAATCAGGCCTGGACCGCCAACGGCGGTCAGATACTGCGTCTGTCGGGCGCAGAGCAGGCCAAGATGATGACCGATCTGAAGGCGCTGGGTGGCAAGCTGCTGTCGGAAAAAGCCGAGGTCAAGACCGAGTACGACGAACTGGTGCGTACCGCCGACCGTCTGAAGTAAGCGGGTGGCAGCCATGCAGTCCATGCAGTCCAACGCCAGGGAATACGACTACATCATCGTTGGCGCCGGTTCGGCTGGCTGCGTGCTGGCCAATCGGCTGACCGAGGACCGTAGCTGCCGGGTGTTGCTGCTCGAGGCGGGTGGCTGGGATTACGACCCGCGCATCCATGTGCCGCTGGCCATCGGCACGCTCTATGGCAAGGGCAAGTACGACTGGGGCTATGAGGTCGAGCCGGAGCCGGCACTGGACGGCCGGCGGGTCGAACTGGCGCGCGGCAAGGTTATCGGCGGCAGTGGTTCCATCAATGTGATGGCCTATGTGCGCGGCCATCGCGGTGACTACGACCGCTGGGCCGCAAGCGGCTTGCTGGATTGGTCGTATGCCCATGCCCTGCCTTACTTTCGCAAGGCCGAGACCTGGGAAGACGGAGCGAGTGAATACCGTGGTGGCGAGGGGCCGCTGGGCACCATGCGCACACGTTTCACCGATCCGCTAATCGAGGCCTTTGTCGCGGCCGGCCAGCAGCTGGGCCAGCCGGTGACGGGTGATTTCAATGCCGCGCAGCAAGAGGGCTTCACCACGCCGCAGTCGACCATCCGCAATGGCCGACGCTCCAGTCCGGCCACCGCCTATCTGCGCCCGGCGTTGACGCGCAGCAATCTCACCGTGCTGACGCGGGTGCTGGCAACGCGGGTGCTGATGCGCAATGACGGCCAGGGGCTGCGCGCGGTGGGTATCGAATATCGCCAGCATGGTCAGCTGCATCAGGTGCAGGCACGGGCAGAGGTCATCCTCAGCGGTGGTGCGGTGAATACGCCGCAATTGCTGCTGCTCTCGGGCATCGGTGATCCGTCATTGCTGAGCCCGCATGGCATTGCGGTAAACCATGCGCTGCCGGGTGTGGGGCGCAATCTGCAAGACCATCTCTCGGTCGGTGTGGCCTGGCAGCGCAAGCAGCCGGGAACGTTTTTTCATCAGATGCGGCTCGATCGCATGGCGCTGGCCATGCTGCGGGCCTGGGCCTTTGGCACCGGGCCCGGCACCATGCTGCCCGGCGGGCTGACCGCATTTTTGAAAGCCACACCGGCCTCGCCAGTACCGGATTACCAGCTGCTGTTTCGTGCTGTGCCCGAGGGTGCGCAGCCGTATTTTCCCGGCCTGCGTGCGCCGTATCAGGATGGCTTCAGTTGCCGCAGTGTCTTGCTGCATCCGCAGAGTCGCGGCTGGCTCAGCCTGCGCTCGGCCGATCCGGCGGCAGCGCCCAAGGTGCAACAGAATTTTCTTGCCACCGAACGCGACCGCCAGCTGATTCGCGATGGTGTGCGGCTGGTGCGCGAGATCGGACGGCAGTCTGCGCTGGCCGAACACATTGCGCAGGAACTGCGACCCGGCGCCATCGGCGACAGCGATGCCGAGATCGATGCCTTCATCCGGCGTACCGCGTTGACCGCGCATCACATTGCCTGCACCTGTCGCATGGGGCTGGAGAACGATGCCGACGCGGTGGTTGATCCGCAGTTGCGGCTGCGCGGCATGCAGGGCCTGCGCGTCATCGATGCCTCGGTCATGCCCGATCTGGTCAGCGGCAATATCAATGCGGCGGTGCTGATGATTGCCGAACGCGCTGCCGATCTGGTGCGTGGTCGCACCCCGCTGCCGCCTTCGGCACCGGCACCGGCATCGGCAGTGTCAGCGCCGATGCCGGCGTAACAGCGCAACACCACGCCTATCAGCGTTGCAGCAAGGAGGAGACAGCCATGAACGCCCCAGTGAATGCCCCAGTGAATGCCCCAGTGAATGCCCCAGTGAATCCACCCAGTACCCCGCGCTTGAAATCCTATCGTCTGTCGGCCGATGCTGAAGGCGGTCTGGCCGGCACGGCCGCCGATCACCCGCGCGTTGATCAGCCCTTGCTGGAGCAACCGATGGTGGCCGGGGCGTTTTTGCGCAACGCCTGGTACATGGCGGGTTGGGCTGCCGACTTCAGCACCGGCCGGCTGGTTCATCGCACCAGGCTGGGCGAGCCGCTGGTGATCTATCGCCTGGGCGACGGCAAGCTGGCGGCGCTGGAGGATCGTTGCGCGCATCGCTTTGCGCCGCTCAGCATG
>CAIPUP010000169.1 GCA_903868285.1 uncultured beta proteobacterium | reverse complement strand
GTCGGCCTCGCCCTGCCTGGCACGGGTACGCAAGCTCGAGCAGGCCGGACTGATACGCCGCCATGTCACCCTGCTCGATCCCATTCCGCTCGGCCTGACGGTGTCGGTGTTCATCCAGGTACGCTTGGAAAAGCAAGTTGAACGCGCGCTCGACACCTTCGAGCAGGCTATCGCCGATCGACCCGAGGTGATGGAGTGCT
The DNA here is from genome assembly GCA_903868285.1 of uncultured beta proteobacterium. Lineage (GTDB taxonomy): Bacteria > Pseudomonadota > Gammaproteobacteria > Burkholderiales > SG8-39 > CAIPUP01. The sequence goes on along the minus strand of CAIPUP010000169.1, from coordinate 7,047 downwards.
ACCTGATGACCGGCGATGCCGACTATCTGCTGCGGGTGCTGGTGAAAGATGTGCAGGCGCTGGAGCGTTTCATCGTCGACTTCCTGTCGCGGGTGCCCGGCGTGGGCAACATCCAGAGTTCCTTCGCGCTGAAGCAGGTGAAGTACAAGACGGCGCTGCCGCTGCCGGGCTAAGCGCAGCCCCGGCAGGACCGGCGCAAAAAGGACCGGCACAAAGGTCAATGCCCTCGCTAACGGCCCCTCGCCAACAGCGTCTCATAAGGGATGTTCAGGCCATCGTGCAGCCGTTTGACCATGCGCAGGCTCAAGCCACGTTTACGGTTCAACACCTCTGACACTCGTCCACTTTGGCCGATAAAGGGCTCCAGGTCGCGCGCCGTCAAACCCTCCTGTTCCATACGGAACTTGATCGCCTCGACCGGATCGGCTGGCCCGAAGTCGTAATGCTTGTTTTCATACGCCTCAATCAGCGTCACCAGCACGTCACGCTCATCAGCGTGCGCGGTGCCTTCCTCAGCCTGAAAGATCTTCTCAAGTCGCACCAAGGCGCGCTTGAGATCATCATCACTACGGATTGGCTTAATAGTCATTTACGGACTCCACATCAATACGGTCGTACTGTGCGTGTGTGCCAACAAATTTCACCCAAACAATGCCGGCGCGATATTGCACTTCCACAACCAGTCGGTACTTGTTGCCACCAACATTGAAAACCACACGATTGTTAGCGCAAAGACTTGCACTGGCATATTGATCCTTGATGTCTTGCGGCGTGCACCAGGTCGCCTTTAAAACCTCGGCATGCCAGCTGTGCAGCGGACCTCGGGCATCGGCACAACCCCGCCGCTGCCAGAACTTTTGCAAGCTGCTTTTTGCGATGATGCGCATGGCCGACAGCTTCTCCCAATACGGGAGAAAAGACAAGTGCCAGCAATAAAAAAGGCCTCCAGCGGAGGCCTTTTCATCACTGCAACCGCACCGGCAAACTCAGGCGGCCTTTTTCTTCTGCTTGGCCTGGGCTGCCTTGGCATGCATCTGGGCATAAGCGCCATGTGCAGCCGCTTCAGCATCACCCACATGCACCGGGAAGCCGACATCATCCAGCGCCGAGCCCAGCGCCGACAGACAAAGCATCACGTTCTCGGGGCGGGCCGAGTAGCCCATGATGCCGATACGCCAGATCTTGCCGGCGAGCGGGCCGAGGCCGGCACCGATTTCCAGGTTGAAATCATTCAGCAACTGCTTGCGAATGGCTGCTTCCTTGGGCTGCAGCACCTCGGGAATCTTGATCGCGTTCATCTGTGGCAGGCGATAGGCTTCCTTCACCAGGAACTCCAGGCCCATGGCTTCGACACCGGCCTTGAGCGCGACATGGTGGCGATAGTGACGGGCCCAGCAATCCTCCAGTCCTTCCTCGCGGATCAGCAGCAGCGCCTCATGCAGACCGAACAACGAGTTGGTCGGCGCAGTGTGGTGATAGGTACGGGTGGTAGCACCCCAATAGCCCAGCAGCAGGTTCATGTCCATGAACCAGCTGTGGATCTTGTCCTTGCGTGCCTTGACATGCTCGACCACACGCTCGGAGAACGACACCGGCGACAGACCCGGGGTGCACGAGAGGCACTTCTGGCTGCCGGAATAGATGGCATCGATATTCCACTCGTCCACCAGCACCGGCGTACCGCTCAGTGAAGTGACGGCATCGACAATGGTCAGCATGTCGTACTGGTGTGCCAGTGCCACCAGGGTCTTGGCATCGGACTGCACACCAGTGGAGGTTTCGGCATGCACGAAGGCGACGATGCGGGCATCGCGATTGGCCTTGATGGCGTCTTCGAGCAGGTTGGGGTCGATCGGCTCGCCCCAGGGCGCCTCGACCACCACCGCAACACCACCGGCACGCTCGACGTTCTCGATCATGCGGCCACCGAACACGCCATTGCGGCAGACGATGACCTTGTCGCCGGGGGCAACCATGTTCACAAAGCAGTACTCCATGCCGACCGAGCCCGGGCCGGAGGCCGGGAAGGTGAGTGCGTTCTTGGTCTGATAGACATAGCGCAGCAGCGACTTCAACTCTTCCATCATGTCGACGAACACCGGATCGAGATAGCCGATGGCCGGCTGGCTCATGGTGGTCAACACGCGCGGATGAATCTCGGTCGGGCCGGGGCCCATGAGCGTGCGCTGCGGCGGATGGAAGGAAGAAATGCGTTTGGAGGGCGCAAAGCTATTCATGGTGTGACTCCCGTTATCGGCACCGAAATCATCGGCGCGTGATTTGACCTTGACCGGTTTCTTGGTCGCGGCCTCATTCAAAATTTCCACCGCTGCAACCTTGCCATCGGTGACCCGCTCGACTTCCATGGCCCAGCGCGCCGGGACATAGCCCGACTTGACCCAGTTGTTGACCACGGCACGATCCAGACGGAATGCCCGGGCCACCTCGGCCTGGGAACCGAAAATCTGCACAAGTTGTTCGGCGCAATTCATACCGACAATTATAGGCCGTCAAACTCAGTTTGACAAAACGCCGCCAGCAAAGCGGCCATGAACTGCGTGACAATCGCCGCAGCGCATAAAAAACCGTTTAATATCAGTAACTTAGATTATTTCTGGGGCGACTGGCGGGGCGAGCGAGGCGGCGGCCGGATACAGCTGGATGACCTGGCGCGGCGCGAATTCATCCTGCCCGAACGCTGCCTCCTCGTCCGCCGTACCCGCGGCCTCGGCAAAGTCATGCAGGCCGCGATCCATCAGATGCGAGGGCACCACCCGTCCCAGGGCATTGAACATCGACTCGATGCGTCCGGGAAAACGCTGCTGCCAGTCTTGCAGCATCAGCTTGAGCTGCTTGCGCTGCAGGTTCTCCTGCGAGCCGCACAGATCGCAGGGAATGATGGGAAAGCCGCGCAGCTGGGCATAGGCCTCGAGGTCGCTTTCGCTGACATAGGCCAGCGGCCGGATCAGCACATGTTTGCCATCATCCGAGCGCAGCCGTGCCGGCATGGCCTTGAGCTTGCCGCCGTAGAACAGGTTGAGAAAAAACGTCTCGAGTATGTCATCGCGATGGTGGCCGAGCGCGATGCGGGTCGCGCCCAGCTCGCCCGCCAGGCGGTACAGCACACCGCGCCGAAGGCGCGAGCACAGCGAGCACATGGTGGCGCCCTCGGGGATGGTGCGCTTGACCACGCTGTAGGTGTCCTGATGTGCGATCTGGAACGGCACACCCAGCGCACGCAGATAGTTCGGCAGCACCTCGCTCGGGAAGCCCGGATGACCCTGATCAAGATTGACCGCAATCAGCTCGAACGGCACTGGCGAGCGCTGGCGCAGCTTGAGCAGGATGTCGAGCATTCCGTAGCTATCCTTGCCACCGGACAGACACACCATCACCCGGTCGCCCGCGCCGATCATGTCGAAGTCGGCAATCGCCTGTCCGACCAACCGGCACAGGCGTTTGTCGAGCTTGTTGCCCTCGAGACGGGCCTTTTCCTCGGCACGCATCAGCGAACGATTCCTGTCACGCGATGCGAGTTCAGTGCGATTTCATGAAGCGGGCGCAGGCCTGCGCGATTTCCGGCTCCAGCGGTGCCCAGTCGGTAAACGCCACCAGCGGCACATCCAGATCGGGGATCGGCAACAGATGCAGTTCCGCACCCGGAATGGTGGCGTGGATCTGCTTGCCGCCAGCCGAATTGTGGGTCTTGTCGTTGCCCGGAATCACCAGCGCCGGCACCTTGATGCCGCGCAGTACCGAAGCCTCGACGCCCATCATGGGCGAATGCGGGCCGCTGGTGAATTTGGCCAGCCAGTGCGTCATGACCTCGATGTAGCGCGCCGGGTCCATGTTCATGAGTCGCTCACGCGTCTGCGGATTGGCAGCGATGCGCTCCTGATACTGCTCATGCGCGCACACGGCGGCCATGCCACCCTCGCGTGCCGCCTTGATGAACTGGCCGTAGTACTGCTCGGGCAGGCGGCCGGCGGCAAACTCGCCACTGGTGACACGCATCAGCAGCAGCGCGCGCACCACTTCCGGATGGCGCATATAGACCAGCACCGACAGACGGGCACCGGCCGAGGCACCGCCGATAAAGGCTGGCGTGGCACCCAGCTGCTGCAGCAAGGCCACCAGATCGTCAGCCCAGATTTCCTCTTCGCCATCGCTGCCCTCGATCACCAGATCGGAGGCACCGGTGTTGCGGCGGTCATGCAGCAGCACCCGAAAGCCCTCGGCCGCGATCTTGCGAGCCAGCGGCGCGAACTCGTCGTAGCCACGCCGGCCGCCAGTGGTCAGTGCAAACCAAGGGCCGCTGTCTCCGAACACTTCGTAATGCAGGCGAACGCCACGAACCTGTGCAAATGCCATTTCAATTTCTCCTTTAAAATCAATAACTTATGTAAACTCTTGGGGCTGCGTCTTGGGGCTGCGTATCGAGGCTGCGGCGGGGCTGGACGATGGACGATGGACTTGCCGCCGCGCTCTCAAATATTGACGCTGCGCCCGCCATCCACGGCCAGGATCTGGCCCGTGACATAGGGCGCGCCCGCCACCAGGTAATGCACCGCGCCGGCCAGATCTTCCGGCTCGCCCGAGCGCTTGAGCAGGGTGTGCGAGATCACCCGCTGGCGTGCCAGTTCATCGAAGGAATCATCCTCCGGCCACAGGATGGGACCGGGCGAAACACCGTTCACGCGCACCTCCGGGCCAAGCTCACGCGCCAGCGCACGGGTCAGTCCATCCAGACCGGCCTTGGCCACTGAATACACCAGGTAATGCCGCAGCGGTCGCTGGGCATGGATGTCGCTGATGTTGATGATGCTGCCCTGGCGCTTTTTCAGATGCGGCGCTGCCGCCTGGGCTAAAAACAGTGGTGCCTTGAGGTTGGTGCCGACCAGGTCATCCCAGTCTGCGAGAGTGACCTCGCCCACCTCGGTCGGAAAAAAACTCGAGGCATTGTTGATCAGCACATCCAGATGCTCGAAACGTGCCACGGTGTTCTTCACCATCTCGGCCAGGCCGGCGATGTCCAGCAGATCGGCCTGCACCAGCGACACCGAATCGGCGCGCCTGGCATTGAGTTCGTTCTTGAGCGCATCGGCCTCGGCCTCGGACGAGCGGTAGTGCAGCATCAGGCGCGCGCCAGCGGCATGCAGACGGCGTGCAATCACCGCGCCCACGCGCTTGGCACCACCGGTAATCAACACCACCTTGTCTTGCATATCGTTTTGCATCCGCGGATGATACCGGACGCTCTGCTCCCGGCCTGACCCTGATCCGGCCTTGTCCTCATCAAGGTCGTACAGCGGCGCGTAGTACCGCCGCCACCGCACCACTCCACTTCCACAATCCACTGTAGATTTTCCTGCGCATGCGCCTCGCCTCCACTGCCGTCACCGTTACATCAGCGTCGATTACTGCATTGCTGTTGCTGTTGAGCGGCTGCAGCAGCGGACTGCTGGGCAATGCCGGCCCCGACTATCAGCGTCCCACTGCCGAGGCTGCCGCGCGCTGGCAGACACCGCTGGCGCATGCCGGCGATCCGGCGCAACTGCGCGACTGGTGGCAGCAGTTCAACGATGGCGCGTTGACGGCGCTACTGGATGCTGCGCAGGACAACAGTAGCTCGCTGGCCCAGGCCAGTGCCAACATCGCCCGCGCCCGCGCCGAGGCCATCACCGCCGGTGTGGCCAATGCCCCCAGCCTGGAGGCCATCGCCTCGGCCAATCGCGCAGCACTCACCTTCACTGGCCCGCTGATCCTGCGTACGCAAACCCAGCTTGGTCTGCAAAGCAGCTGGGAGATCGATCTGTTCGGCGCTCTGGCACGACAGCGCGAAGCCAGGCAAGCCAGCCTGGATGCCAGTGTTGCGCGCTGGCATGAGGCACGCGTTTCACTCGCAGCCGAGGTGGCCAGTGCCTATGTCAGTCTGCGGCATTGCCAACTGCAGCTGCAGCAGGCCAGCGCCGACAGCAGCTCGCGCAGGCAATCGGCGACGCTGGCCGAGAGCGCCGAACGCGCCGGGCTGCAATCCAGCGCCAGCCTGGCCCTGGCACGCGCCAGCGCCGCCGAAGGCAACAACAATCTGCAGCGACAGTCCTTGCAGTGCGAGATCGCGCTCAAGCTGCTGGTATCGCTGAGCGGCATGACCGAAGAAGCGCTGCGCACAGTGTTGAACAGCGCCGCATCGCCATCCACGCCGGCACTGCCGCAACCAGCGCAGTTCACGATCGCCAGCGTGCCGGCCGAGGTGCTGCGCCAGCGCCCCGATCTGGCGGCGGCCGAGCGCAGCATGGCGGCCGCCAATGCCAGCATCGGCGCGAGCGAGGCCGATCGCTATCCGCGACTGAACCTGGTGGGCAACATCACACCCACGCGACTGATCATGAACAGTGGTCCGGCGGTCTCGGTCACCACCTGGTCCATTACCTCGTCGCTGCTGGCGCCGCTGATCGATGGCGGCCGGCGCAGTGCCAATGTCGAGGCGGCACGCGCCGACCATCGCGCGGCTGAGTCGCTATGGCGGGCACGGGTACGTAATGCGGTGCGCGAGGTTGAGGAGGCCTTGCTGCAGTTGCAGTCAACTCAAGCCCGCAGTGAAGACACACGCCTGGCCGCCGAAGGCTATCGCGCCAATTTCCTTGCCACCGAAACACGCCAGCGTGCCGGCCTGGCCAGCCGCATCGAGCTGGAAGAAGCCCGCCGGCTGGACATCAACGCACGCAGCGCCGTCACTGCCCTGACGCATGAACGGGTGCAGGCCTGGGTTGCGCTCTATCGCGCCGTCGGCGGCGGCTGGAGCGCGCCATGAATAAAACCCAGGCCTTGCCCTGCGCCATCCATCCATCCTTGAATCGCGCCCCCAATCAGTCCGACACCATGACCAATCCCAAACCCAAGCGCATCCAACCACTGCTCCCGATCTGCGGCGCGCTCGTTAGCGTGCTCATTGGCGTAATCATTAACGCGATCAGTGCAAGCGCCTATGCACAACAAGACAGCAAGGCCGGCAAAGGCAAGGCCGCGCTGACGGTGCAGGTGGTG
>CAIPUP010000168.1 GCA_903868285.1 uncultured beta proteobacterium | reverse complement strand
CTCCCTGACCTCGGGCAGCTTGAGCGTGGCCACACCGAATGGCCATGCAAGCCCCTTGCAAGCCATTTGCCAACCCCAAAAAAATTCATCCGATAACTTGCAAACGCAATCAATTTCACAAAAAAATAGAGAGCTTGATCCCTAAATCACCCTATTTTTACAGACTGATAATTGCAAACGCACCCAGTTAGGCTAAAGTCTGGCGCATGTCAAACCGTTCCGCACGTCAGAACAAAGCCACGCCGGCTTTCGATCTTGAGCAACATGCCTTCTTCTGGCTGACTCAGGTCATCGGCAGTCGCGACCGTCTGCTGGCCCAGACGCTGCGTCCGTTCGGCCTGCGCGTACCGGAATGGCGTGCCATGGCCGCCCTGCACGCCCGCCGGCGCTGCGCCATGCATGAGCTGTCCGAACTCGCCACCATTGACCGCACCACCCTGTCGCGCACCGTCGACCGCATGCAGCGGGCCGGCTGGGTGGCGCGACTGAGCGACAGCGAGGATCTGCGTATCACCCGCCTCACTCTCAGCACCGAGGGAACCCGCCTGTTCCGCCGCGTCTGGGCGGCGGTCGAGCCGATCAACCGCGATGCCTGCGCCGATCTGCCCGATGGCGCCCTCGACCTGATGCGCTGGACCCTGATGCGCATGAAGCAGAACCTGGATCGCAACGACAGAACTTCCACTACATCCCATCCCTAAAAGGAGGCTGCATGTCACACACCCCCCACATTGATAGCGCAGAGCTGCAGTCGCTGGTCGAAGTCGACCGGGTGCATCGGCGCTGCTACAGCGACCCCGACATCTTCGAACTGGAGATGAAAAACATCTTCGAGAAAACCTGGCAGTACTGCGGACACGAGTCGCAGATTCCGAAGCCGGGCGATTACTACACCTTCCAGATCGGCCGTCAGCCGATGGTGATGGTGCGTGGCGAACCCAGCGCCAGCCACCCGGAAGGCGCAATCAGCGTGCTGTACAACCGCTGCCCGCATCGTGGCGTGCAGGTATGCGGTTCGCGCGCCGGCAATGCCGGTGACAAGCTCACCTGCCCCTATCACGCCTGGCGCTTTCACTACGACGGCTCACTCGAGTCGGTGCCACTGGAAAAGGGCTATCGCGACACCCGCTTTGATCGCAACAGCCCCGAATTCCAGATGACCAAGGCCGAGGCCAGCGACAGCTATCGCGGCTTCATCTTTGCCCGCCTGGCCGAGGGCCCGAACCTGCTGGACTGGATGGGGCCGGCCAAGATCGCCATCGACGACATGTGCGACCGCTCGCCGGTGGGCAAGGTGGAAGTGGTGTTCCCGAGCAATCGCGTGGTGCAGCGTTCGAACTGGAAGTTCTTCATGGAAAACCAGATCGATGCGGTGCATCCCTCGGTGACACATATGTCCACTGGCCAGGCCGCAGCCGAAGTCGAGCGCAAGATCCAGCGCCAGACCGGCGAGAAGCCGCTGCACTATCACATGCTGTCGGCCTTCACCACGCCGTTCGAGAAGTGGGACACCCTGGTGAACACCGGCTATCCGTACGGTCACATCGTGTTCAGCGGCTATATGGGCCTGCGCCCGACCGATCCGGACACCCGTGCGCATGAGGCGGTTCTGGAACAGGCCTATGGCAAGGCCAAGATGGAGGAATACCTCGACCGCAATATCCACCATGTGCTGCTCTATCCGGCGGTGTCGATCCAGTCACCGCTGCAGCAGTTGCGCGTGCTGCGCCCGGTGGCGGCCGATCGCACGCTGTCGGAGATCTGGCACTTCCGCCTGGTGGGTGCGCCCGAGGCGATCTATCGCCGTGCGCTGTGGTACTTCAATCTGGTGAATTCACCGGCCACCCTGATCAATGCCGACGACCTTGAGAACTGGCAGCGCGGCCAGAAGGGCCTGAGCGCCAGCGGCAGCGACTGGGTCAGTTTCCATCGCGACTATGGCCGCGACAAGGACGACGGCAGCGTGCTGGAGTCCACCAATGGCTGCTCGGAGGCGCCGATGCGCTCGCAGTTCCGGGCCTGGCTGAAATTCATGACCGTCAACCACTGAGCAGGAATCCATCGCCATGACCAACAAGCAAGCCCAAACCGCGCCGGACCTCGCCCTGCAGCATGAAGTGGAGCAGTTCCTGTACCGGCAATCCGAATTGCTGGACAACAAGCAATGGCAGTCCTACATCGACCTGTTCCAGCCCGAACAGGGCATGTACTGGATGCCGCTGCTGCCCTCGCACACGCATTGGGATGGCACGCCCTCGATCTTTGTCGAGGATGTCGACCTGATGACGGTGCGCATGAAGCGCGTCACCCATCCCAACGCCTGGTCACAGCAGGCCGAGTGGGGCACCAGCCATGTGGTGTCGAACGTGGCGATCGAGAGCATTGATGCCGCAGGCGAGATCCATGTCCGTTCGCGCTTTCACATGATGGAACTGCGGCGCGACGATCTGCGTCACTTCGGCGGCAGCTATCGCCACCAGCTGGTGCGCACTGCCGACGGTCTGCGTATCAAACTGCAGCGCGTCGACCTGTTCAACGCCCAGTCACCGTTCGAGTATGTGCTGCAAATTTGGGTTTGAACCCGGGGGTTGAACCCCGGGGTCTGCATTCAGACCGAAGCGAAACCGTACAGCAAGGCCGGATTGTCGACCAGGATGCGCTGCTGCAAGGCGGCGTCATCCAGCCACTGCGACAGCACATGCAGCAGGTGGCCGATATCCGGCGTTTTTTCTGCCATGCGGATGTGCGGCCAGTCACTGGCCCAGAGCAGGCGCTGCGGATTGGCGCGCACCAGCGCGTCATGAAACGGCCGCGCCTGGGCATAGTCGGGAAAGTCTGGCGTGGCCCGGCACAGCGACAGCTTGACCCACAGCCAGCCCTGCTCGCCGCCATCGGCCAGCGCTGCACACAACTCGACAAAATCGGCGCCGTTGCTGCCGGCCTGCGCATCAAAGCGTCCCATGTGATCCACCACCACCGGCAACTGTGCGGCCTGCAGCAGCGGCATGGCCTCCAGCAGCGCCCGGCAGCCCATCCACACCTGGGCATGCCAGCCACGCTGGCGCATGCGTGAGGCCAGGGCCGGCAAGGCCTCGATGCCGACATTGCCCTTGAAGGCGGCAGCGCTGGCATCGGTGAAACGCAGGCCACGCACGCCGGCCGCATGCATGGCATCGAGCGCAGCATCCGAGAGCGCCTGCGCATCCTGCGGTTGCAACACCGCGATACCACGCAATCGCTGCGGCGCGCGGCGCAAGGCATCCAGCAAAGCCGAATGATCCGCACCATAGGCCGAGGGCTGCACCAGCACCGCCCGATCCAGCGCATGCGCGTCCAGCATCGCAATCAGTCGCTCGAACGGGGCATAGGGTGGCTCGTAACTGCGCTCGGCGGCCAGCGGAAACGTCTCGTACGGCCCGAACACATGCAGATGACTGTCACAGGCGCCGGAGGGCAGAGAGAATCGAGATGTCATGACCTTCGTTTTCCGCTCATTTACCGGCTGGGTTACTGGCCGGGTTACCGGCCGGGTTTCCCGGCTGGTTTCCCTGCGCCAGCAGCGCCTGACGCATCGGCATGGGCGGGCTCACGCCCTCGGGCAGCGGCAGCTGATGGGCATTCAGCGTCATCGCCACCATGGCGTAGTAACCGACCAGTGCCGTCAGCTCCACCACACCCACGGTGCCAAAGCGCTGCTGTACCCGACGATGACAGTCATCACTGACAAAGTGGGTGCGATGCAGCTGGTCGCAGTAGTCATAGATCATGCTCTCGTCATCGTTCATGTCCCGGGGCCGCTGCGCCAGTCGCAGCGCTTCGATGATGGGCTCGGGCAAGCCGGCCTTGCGCGCTGCCTGCACATGCACATGCCACTCGAACTGCGCATCGAAGTGGCGTGCAGTGATGAGGATGGCCAGCTCGTTCAGGCGCGCCCCGAGCGTGGTCTGGTAGCGCAGCACGGCACCGAACTGCTGCCACTTCTCGGCCAGCTCGGGACTGTGGATGGCAGCGCGCAGAGGACCGACCATGGCACCGCGCGGCCCGCTCACCACCGCGTCATAGACCTTGCGCTGGGCCGGGTTCATCGCCTCCGGTGCGAGCAGGGGAATGCGCGGTGCAGTGTCTTGCGTGAGCGACGGCACAGACCGGTCATCACCATTGGAAATTTTCATAAGTATTTGATTATTAAATGTTTTTTAAAACCACCCCGGACGCGAGCCAGCGCTACTATAGCGCCCCGGCAGCACGCAGGGCGGCAATGCCGGCAGCGTCATAGCCCAGCTCGGTCAAGACCTCCTCGGTGTGTTGACCCAGCAGCGGCGGCGCGCGATCAAAGGCCAGCGGCGCTTCGCGAAACTGCATCGGACTGACCACCTGCGGCACGCTGCCGGCAGTCGGATGCGGGATCTGGCGCAGCATGCCGCGATGCTGTACCTGCGGATGTGCCAGTGCCTCGGCCACGCTGTTGATCGGCCCGCACGACACCCCCACCGCCTCCAGGCAATCCACCCAGTGCGCACGGTCGTGCCGGGCCAGCGCGGCGATGATCAGCGGATCAAGCTCGGCCAGATGCCGCACCCGCTGCGGGTTGCTGGCAAAGCGTTCGTCCTGCGCCAGCTGCGGCTGCCCGATGGCGGCGCAGAACTTCTCGAACTGGCTGTCATTGCCGACCACGATCACCAGCTGGCCATCGCGGCAGGGATAGACATTCTGCGGCTGGATATTGGGATGGGCGTTGCCGCTGCGCTGTGGCACCCGGCTCGACACCAGATAGTTCATCGCCTGGTTGGCCAGAAAACCCACCTGCACATCCAGCATGCCGATGTCGATGTGCTCACCCAGTTGCCCACCGGCCGACGCCGCATGATCGCGTCGCGCCAGCGCCGCCAGCACCGAGATGGTGGCGTACATG
>CAIPUP010000167.1 GCA_903868285.1 uncultured beta proteobacterium | reverse complement strand
GAAAGAGCTGGGCGCTGATGCCAACCTGCTCAAGCGCATGAGTTCGATCCGCATGCTGTGGGATATCGAAGCGCGCGTGGAGATGCTCAAGAGCAAATTCCCCGAGGTGCAGCAGGTGCTGACGCTGTCGGTGCCTTCACCTGAGATGGTGGGTGGTCCGGACAAGTCACCGATGCTGGCGCGTATCGCCAACGATGAAATGGCCGCCATGGTCAAACGCTGGCCGCAGCAGTTCCCGTGTTTTGTGGCCTCGCTGCCGATGAACAATGTGCCGGCCGCGCTGGAGGAAATGGATCGCGCCATCAATGTGCTGGGCGCACGCGGCATACAAATTGTGACCAGCGTCAATGGCCGTGCCCTGGATGAGCCGGAGTTCGAGCCGGTGTTCGAGCGCGCCATCCATCATCATGACGTGCCGATCTGGATGCATCCGGTGCGACCCGCCACCAAGGCCGACTATGTTGGCGAGGCGAAGTCGAAATATGAAATCTGGCAGGTGCTGGGCTGGCCGTTTGAGACCAGTGTCGCCATGGCGCGCATGGTGTTCTCGGGCTTTTTCCAGAAGTGGCCGGAAATGCGACTGATCACGCATCACTGCGGCGCCATGATTCCGTTTTTTGCCGGTCGCGCCGATACGCTCTGGGCCCAGCTTGGCTCGCGCAGCGCCGACGAGAACTATGACGAAGTGTTGAAGCGCATGGCCAAGAAGCCGATCGAGTACTTCAAGATGTTCTATGCCGATACCGTGCTCGGTGGTTCGACCCCGGCATTGCGTTGCGGCCTGGATTTTTTCGGTGCCGACAAGGTGGTGTTCGCCAGCGACTGTCCGTTCGATCCTGAAGGCGGGCCGATGTTCATCCGCGAAGGCATGCGCTCGATCGAGGACCTCAACCTGTCGGAATCGGACAAGCGCAAGATTTACTTTGGTAATGCACTCAAGCTGCTGAAGATGCCCGATCCGGGTGCGCCGGCCTGAAGGCCGTCAGCGCGCCAGCTTCAGTTCGCGGCTTGCGGTAGCTTGTCGCGAAAATCCTTGGCCCAGTGGCCTTTGCCCTCTTGATCACCCTGATCGAAGATCCAGGTGTAGCCGCCCTTGGGATTGGACAGGATCTCCCACAGGTTGTCGTCCATGTCGCGGAACATGAAGCTGAAGGTGCCGTGCTGATACTGCGGCTCGGCGATGTCCTTCAGGCCCCATAGCTCGGCTTGCGCCACACAGGCTTGATGTGCGGCTTTGACCTCGTCGTCATTGTCCACATCCACGCCGTTGTGATGCAGCCGGTCCATGGTGGGCTTGGCGGTAGTTTTCACCACCGCGTAAACATGTTCGCCGCCCAGCCGCACCATCATGGAAATCTTGCTGGTACGCACCACCTCCAGACCGAGAAATTCCTCATAGAACTTGCGCGTCGCGTCCAGATCTCGCGACGGCAGGGTGCCATGGGAAATGAAGCGCGACTTGATCACCGGCTTGGTCGTCGATGTGTTGGCGGTTGCATCCATGCGGCTCTCCTGCGGCAGGGTTCGGAATGAAGCTGGTGTGCGGGCAGACTACTTCTTGTTGCGGTCGTAGTTGCCCAGACCCGGCTTGAAGGTTTTTTTGTCGAGGAACTGAGTCATGCCTTTTTCACGGCCACGTTCCGGATCCTGAAAAGCCGCTTGGTCGTGTTTGGCCATCAGGTAATCGGCTGCCATGTCCCAGGGCATATCAGCGCAGTGACGCAGCGCCGTCTTGGCGGCACGCAACACCACCGGATTTTTCTCCAGCAGGCGCATGGCCAGTTCGCGCGTGCGTGCGCGCAGCTTGGATTTGGGCACGGCTTCATTTACCAGGCGCATTTCGGCCGCTTGCTTGCCGGTGAAGGTTTCGCCAGTCATGACGTAATACATGGTGTCGCGCGCGCTCATCACGGTGGAGATGGCCTTGGACACAGCGCCGGCCGGGAT
>CAIPUP010000166.1 GCA_903868285.1 uncultured beta proteobacterium | reverse complement strand
TGGAGCAGAACTACCGCTCGTTCGGCAACATCCTCAACACCGCCAACGCGCTGATCTCCAACAACACCAATCGTCTGGGCAAGAACCTCTGGACCGATGCCGGCGAGGGTGAGCCGGCGCGGGTGTATGAGGCTGCCACCGATGGCTATGAGGCGCACTGGATTGCCGAAGAAGTGAAATCGCTGGTGGCCGAGGGGCATATGCGCTCTGACATCGCGGTGCTGTATCGCTCCAATGCCCAGTCGCGGGTGATCGAACATGCCTTGTTCAGCCAGGGCATTGCCTATCGCGTCTATGGCGGGCTGCGCTTTTTCGAACGTCAGGAAGTCAAGCATGCATTGGCCTATCTGCGTTTGCTGGCCAATGCCGATGACGACGGTGCGTTTTTGCGGGTGGTGAATTTTCCGACCCGAGGCATCGGCGCACGCTCGATCGAGCAGCTGCAGGACGCAGCGCGCGCCGCCGGCTGTTCGCTCTCGGCTGCGGTGCCCATGCTCAGTGGCAAGGCCGGGGCGTCGCTGGGCAACTTCGCACGCCTGATCGAAGGCCTGCGCGAACAGACGCGCGAGCTGATGCTGCCGGAGGTGATCGAGCACATGCTCGAGCGCTCCGGCCTGATGGCGCATTACCGCGCCGAACGCGAGGGCGCCGACCGGCTGGAGAACCTGAGCGAACTGATCAATGCCGGTGCGGCCTTCATCCAGGAAGCCGATGGCGTGATCGAGTCGGGCGACCTGGCGGCCTTTCTTGCCCATGCCGCCCTCGAAGCCGGCGACAACCAGGCGGCCGAGGGCAAGGATGCGGTGCAGATGATGACCATCCATGCCGCCAAGGGCCTGGAGTTCCATGCGGTGTTTGTCACCGGCATCGAGGAGGGCCTGTTCCCGCATGAGCAGAGCGTGATGCAAAACGATGGCCTGGAGGAGGAGCGCCGGCTGATGTATGTGGCCATTACGCGTGCCCGTACCCGGCTTTATCTGTCGTTCACCCAGCAGCGGCTGCTGCATGGCCAGACGCGCTACAACGTGCCCTCGCGCTTTCTCGATGAACTGCCGGCCGAGCTACTGAAGTGGCTCACGCCGCGCATGCAGGGCCGCGGACAGGGCGCTTATGGCGCCAGTGCCTCTGCGCAGTCCTGGGGTGGTGGCTACGGATCGAGTGCCGCGGCCGGTTCGGGTACGGCTTCGTCCAGCGCGGCTGCAGCGGCCTCCGCAAGTTTCGGCGCTGGCAAATCTTCCGAGCGCGGCGGTGGCTGGCGCATCGGTCAATCGGTGCAGCATGCCAAGTTCGGTCAGGGCGTCATCGTCTCGGCCGAAGGCTCGGGCAGCGATGCCCGGCTGCAGATCAACTTTGGTCGTGCCGGCATGAAATGGCTGGCGTTGGAGTATGCGAAGTTGACGGCGGTTTGAATCGGTCCGAGCATAATTAAATTTTTTGCAGGAGGTTCCATGTCAGTCAATGTCAGGTTGCCGGAAACGCTGGTGGATCAGGCCCGGCGTCACGGCAACGCGCAACAGCGCTCTGTGG
>CAIPUP010000165.1 GCA_903868285.1 uncultured beta proteobacterium | reverse complement strand
TGCGCCGAGCATCGCCACGGCGGCGATGCTGCCGCCGGCGCCGGGACGGTTCTCGATCACGAAGGTTTGCCCCAGCGCCTCGCCCAGCGGCCGCGTCACCAGGCGCGCCAGCACATCCGAGCCATCGCCGGCGGTCGAGGGTACGAACAGGCGCAAGGGCTTGGTCGGCCAGCTGCCGGTGCTTGCATTGCCTTGCGCCTGTGCCGTGCCGGACAGGCCGACACCGAACACTGTTCCGAATACCGCAATGCCGAACAGCGCACGCCAGCGTGTTGGCAGGCGACGGCTCTTCATCCTGGTGTTTTCCATAAAACCCTTTAAAATCAATAACTTACAGCTTAATGCAGACGTTGGTCGGCTCGGAGTAGAAGTTGATCGAATGCAGGCCGCCCTCGCGCCCGATGCCCGACAGCTTGGAGCCGCCAAAGGGGGTGCGCAGATCGCGCAGGAACCAGCAGTTCACCAATGACAGGCCGACGTGCATGGCCTGCGCCACGCGGTGGCCGCGCGACAGATTGGTGGTCCATACCGTCGAGGCCAGGCCGTAGGGCGTGTCATTGGCCATGGCGATGGCTTCTTCCTCGGTGTCGAAGGGGGCGATATGCGCACAGGGGCCGAAGATTTCCTCTTTCACCGTGCGCGAGTTCTCCGACAGGCCGGTCCAGATGGTGGGCTGGATGTAGCAGCCGCCGTCGCGGGCATCGCCGAACTGGGGCACGCCGCCGCCGGTGACCACGGTGGCACCTTCCTCCACCGCCAGCTTGTAGTAGGACAGCACCTTGGCCTGATGCTCGCGCGAGATCAGCGGGCCCATGGTGCAGGCCTTGTCGGTCGGCACAGCCATCACCAGCGCCTCGGCCTTGGCCTTGATGCCGGCCACGAAGCGATCAAAGATCGGCCGCTCGACGTAGATGCGTTCGGGCGCGAGACACACCTGTCCGCAGTTGGAGAAGATGGCATGGGCGATACCGGCCACCGCCGCATCGAAATCGGCATCGGCAAACACGATGCCGGGGTTCTTGCCACCGAGTTCGAAGGAGATCGGCTTGATGGTCGGGGCGACCGCTTTCATGATCGCGCTGCCAGTGCCCGATTCGCCGGTGAAGGTCACGCCGTCGACCAGCGGATGGGTGGTGATGAATTCACCTGCGCTGTCCGGGCCGAAGCCGTGCACGACGTTGAACACGCCCGGCGGGATGCCGGCCTCATGCATCACCTCGGCCAGCAGGGTGGCGCTCGAGGGTGTCTCCTCGGACGGCTTGGCAATGATGGTATTGCCGCAGGCCATGG
Source organism: uncultured beta proteobacterium (assembly GCA_903868285.1). GTDB lineage: Bacteria > Pseudomonadota > Gammaproteobacteria > Burkholderiales > SG8-39 > CAIPUP01. The sequence goes on along the minus strand of CAIPUP010000165.1, from coordinate 1,725 downwards.
CTGGCGCCAGTTTCCAGGTCAGCAGCAGCAGCGGCAGATTCCAGGGCGAGATCACGCCCACCACGCCCAGGGGCTTGCGCATGGCGTAGTTGATCGCGCCCTTGCCGTCGGGGGTGTCGAGAAAGTACGAGTCCATGCCGAACGAGGGCACCATGTCGGCGAACACCCGGAAGTTGGCCGCGCCACGCGGAATGTCCAGATGACTGGCCAGCGACTCGGGCTTGCCGGTGTCGCCGATCTCGGCCGCAACGAATTCGTCGAAGCGTTTCTCGATGCCATCGGCCACTTTTTTCAACAGCGCCATGCGCGCCGCCACCGGCATCTTGCCCCACGGTCCTTGCAGCGCCGCCCTGGCACCCTTGACTGCCTGGTCGACCATCTCTCGGCTGGCCTCATGCACCTGGCACACCACGCTGCCATCCACCGGACTGAGCTTGGTGAAAGTCTTGTCAGAGCCCAGCCACTGACCATTGATGTAGTTCTTGCGCTCAACCGGCTTGTTCATGCGATCTCCAGAAATTTCAAACGAGTTTCGAACGGGTGACTGATGCGGTGTTTACGAAGCGAGGCCACCACGCTGTGTGCCGCCATTTTCGCAAGAAAACCCGCTCTGAAACGGTGTGCACAGCAGTTACACTGCAGGCCTTTTTTCGTTGGCGCTTCTTTCGCTCCATTTCCTCCAGGCAATCAGGAGTACCGCAGTGATTTCATCCCCGACCCCGGCCATGTTGCGTGCCATGCTGCGCTTGCAGGAAGGCATGAACCGCAAGATCAACGAGCAGTGGCTGGATGCCAATTACGCCTATTTGCGCGCGGTGCTGGTCGAGGCGGTGGAGGGTCTGGATCACTACGGCTGGAAGTGGTGGAAGGCGCAGACCCCCGACATGGCGCAACTGCGCATGGAACTGATTGATATCTGGCACTTCCTGATGTCGCACTATCTGGTGGGCTGCCGTGGTGATATCGACAGCGTGACCCAGGCCATCGTCAGCGAGTGGCAGTCGGTTTCGGTGGTGACACTGGACGGACGTGACTTCGATCTGGATGCCTGCGACCTGCGGGTGCTGCTGGAATTGCTGGCCGGCTTGTCGGCGGTGCAGCGCACCTCGATGCCGCTGATGGCCCGCCTGTTTGGCCATGCCGGCCTGGATGGCGAAGGTCTGTTCCGGGAATATGTGTCGAAGAACGTGCTGAACCATTTCCGTCAGGACAACGGCTACAAGACTGGCACCTATCACAAGACCTGGGGCGGGCAGGAAGACAACGTGCATCTGGTGGCGCTGATGGATGAACTCACCCGCCAGGGCGTGGCGGCTGACGACCTGCCCACCGGGCTGTACCAGGGCTTGCAGGCGCGCTATCAGCAACTCACAGGGAAGTGAGTGGGGAACGAGCGGGAGATGAGCGAGAGATGAGCGAGAGATGCGCGGTCACTGAGCGGTAATTGCGCTTGCAGCACTGGCAAAACCACAAAGCTTTATAGAAATGCATTGACCTTAAGCATTAACAAAAGTTAAGTTCCGTCCCTTGTGTTGGTTTTGTGGGGGCGGTCATGGTTAAAGTTTCAGTGTTCAGCGCAGTGTTCTGGCTCGCGCCGGCGGCATTCAGCCCGGCCTGGGCCGCGCCGCAGGATGGCAAGGTGGTGTCGGGGCAGGCTGGTATCGGGCAGGACGGCAAGACCACCACCATCACCCAGAGCAGCGACCGGGTGTCGATCCACTGGCG
>CAIPUP010000164.1 GCA_903868285.1 uncultured beta proteobacterium | reverse complement strand
GTCGATCTGGCCGCCTGCTACCGGCTGGCGGCGCACTACGGCTGGGTCGATCTCATCTACACCCACATCTCGGCGCGGGTGCCGGGCAATGAAGGGCACTATCTGCTCAATCCGTTTGGCTACATGTTCCATGAGATCACCGCCTCCAGCCTGGTGAAGGTGGATGTCGATGGCAACATCGTCGAGCCCTCGCCCAACAAGATCCACAAGGCAGGCTTTGTCATTCACAGCGCCGTGCATGCGGCTCGGCATGATGCCGGCTGCGTGATTCACTCCCACACCCGCGCCGGCATGGCACTGTCCATGCTCGAGTGCGGACTGCTGCCACTGAGCCAGCACGCCATGCTGTTCCATGGCCGCATCGGCTATCACGGCACCGAAGGCTTTGCGCTGGAGACCGACGAGCGCCAGCGCCTGGTGGACGATCTGGGCAACAACGCCATCCTGATATTGCGCAACCACGGCACGCTGGTGGCGGGTTCCACCGTGCCGGAGGCCTTCAGCATGATGTGGCATCTGGAAAAGGCCATGCAGGCGCAGCTCGACGCCATGGCCTGCGGCCAGACCCTCACCCGGCCGTCAGAAAAAATCGCCAGCAATGTGGCGCGCATGGGCTTCACCAATGAGCCGATGCCGCTCTACACCGACGGCAAGAGCCCGCTTGGCTGGCTGGAGTGGCCGGCGCTGCTGCGCATGCTCGACCGCCTCGATCCGTCCTACCGCGACTAGTGGACCTGCCATGAAAATCGCCATCATGGGTGCCGGTGGTATCGGCGCCTACCTCGGTGCCTTGCTGGCACGCGCCGGTGAGGACGTCACCCTGATCTGTCGTGGCGCACACCTGGCGGCAATCCAGCGCGAGGGCCTGAAGGTCATCACCCGCGAGGGCAGTTTCCAGGTGCCCTCGGTGCGCGCCACCGACGATCCGGCCTCGGTCGGCCCGGTGGATGTGATCCTGCAATGCGTCAAGCTCTATGACGTTGCTGCTACCTCGCGCGCCATGCTGCCGATGGTGGGGCCGCAGACCATGGTCATACCGGTGCAAAACGGTGTCGTGGCGCAGGAGGAAATCGCCACCATCATCGGCGCCGACAAGGTGCTGGGCGGCACGGTGTTCATGTCGTCTTTTGTCATCGCTCCAGGGGTGGTCGAGCGCAAGGCCGACATTCAGATCCTGCAATACGGCGAACTGGATGGCCGCATCAGCGAGCGTGTGCGCGCCTTCGAAGCGGTCGGCCTGCGCGCCGGCTTCACGCCGCGCCCGAGCGACAACATCCTGGGCGAGCTGTGGGGCAAGTTCATCCTGCTGGGCGGCACCGCGCCGATGTGCTGTCTGACGCGCAAGCCGGTGGGCGTGATCTGCGCCGATCCGGCCCTGCGCGCCCTGCTGCGCCAGGGCATGGAGGAGATCGCCGCCATCGCGCGCGCCAAGGGCATACGCCTGCCCGAAGGCGTGATCGAACATGGCATGGCATTCAACGACAAGGCCAAGCCCGACACCAAGGTGTCGATGCTGCAAGACCTCGAAGCCGGCAAGCCGCTGGAACTGGAATGGCTCAACGGCTATGCGGTGCGCGAGGCAAAACGCCTGGGTGTGGCGGTGCCATTCCAGGAAATCGCCTATGCCTGCATCCGCCCCTGGGCCCTGGGAAACGCATGAAAAAATCCACTAAGTTATTGTTTTTATTGACTTTTCCGGAAAGCGTCCGGAACCAGTATGTGAACGGCGTGAAGGCTGCCTTCCCGGATGTGGAGGTCAATGCGGTCGACCACCACAGCAAGGTCGGGCCCTATATCGGCGAGGCCGAGGCGCTGGCCACCTTCGGCCCGATGATGGTCGACAAGGTACTGGCCGACGCACCGCGCCTGCGCTGGGTGCAGGCGCTGGGCACCGGTGTCGACAACCTGGCCGACCTGCCCTCGTTCCGACCCGGCACCATCCTCACCAACCTGCACGGCATCCATGGCGAATCCATGTCCGAGGCCACACTGATGCTGATGCTGTCGCTGGCACGCGGCCTGCCACGCATGCTGCGCAACCAGACACAGCAACGCTGGGAACGCTTCCCGGCGCGCATTCTGCGCGGCAAGACGGTGGGCATCTTCGGCGTCGGTGCCATCGCTGCCTCTCTCGCGCCGCTGTGCAAGGCCCTGGGCATGCGCACCATCGGCATCAGCAGCAGCCCGCGCAAGGTGACTGGCTTCGATGCCATGCGCGCCAGGGAGGAACTCATCGACAGCGTGCGCGAGCTCGACTATTTCGTGCTGCTGACGCCCTACTCGGCGGCCACCCACCATGTCATCAATGCCGAGGTTCTGGCAGCGATGAAACCGGACGCCTTCCTGATCAACCTGGCGCGTGGCGGTGTGGTAGACGAAGCGGCCTTGCTGGCGGTGCTGCAGGCACGACGCATTGCTGGTGCCGCGCTGGATGTGTTCAGCCAGGAGCCGCTACCGGCAGCCTCGCCGTTCTGGGGCATGGACAACGTGCTGATCACGCCGCACCAGGGCGGCTTCAACGACGAATATCCGCAGCGCGCCCTGCCGGTCATCAATCACAACCTGCAATGCTTTCTCGACGGCAAGCTGGCTGCGATGCAAAACCTGGTGAAGTGCTGAGCCGGCACGCGCCAAGCCCACCAAGCCCACCAAACCCACCAAGCCCACCAAACACCCCAAACGGACCCCGCCATGATCGATCCCCGCGAGCGCATCAATTCCCCCATCTCCGACGCCGAACTGGAGCGTCGCTGGAGCGCCATCCGCAAGGCCATGCAGGAACAGGGCATCGCGGTGCTGATTGCCCAGGCCAACAACGACTTCATGGGCGGCTATGTCAAATACCTCACCGACATTCCGGCCACCAACGGCTATGTGCGTACGGTGATCTTCCCGGTCGATGCGCCGATGACCACCATCGGCCAGGGTGCGTTCGGCATGGACCGCAGCGCGCCGCCCGGCAGCAGCGACCCGCTGATGCGCGGCATCGGCCGGGTGCTGGGCACGCCCAGCTATGCCTCGGCC
>CAIPUP010000163.1 GCA_903868285.1 uncultured beta proteobacterium | reverse complement strand
TGATTGTGCTGGGCATCACCGCGCTGCATGTCAGCAACGAATACCAGCAAACCATGGCGCGCGAGACCGTGAAGTCAGAGCTGCTGGCGCGGGTACTGGAAGATCACGCCACCCGCACCTACAACGGTATCGATGCCAGTCTGGCCATCACCGCCGAACTGGTCCATCGCATGCCGGAGGCGCTGGCCGGCCTGCGCAGTAACGCTGATCGCAAGTCGGGCGCAAGCCTGCAAAACAGCATGACGGTGTGGCTGAGCGAAGCCACCCGGCGCTCGCCGTTTCTGCGCAGTCTGTCGCTGGTTGATCAGAACGGTCGCATCGTTGCCAGCTCCAATCCCAAGAACATCGGCGAAACGCTGCGCATGGATGAGATCTTTCCTGGCATTAGCAATGCCGCGGTGGGTGTGTCGGTGCTGGGCCGGCCAGCCCAGGGCCGGGATCTGGCCGACAGCAATCTGCGCAGCGCGCCACCGGCTGCCAACGACAGCGCCATGCAGGCATCCGGCTTCCTGCCGATCGCGCGACGTATCGCGGGTGAGCCCGGCGGCATCAGCCAGGTGCTGGCTGCCATCAACCCGGATTTTTTCATCAACACCTATCAGCTGACGCTGGCGGACAACGAGGACAGCGCGGCACTGTTCAGCTACGACGGCGTATTCCTCACCGGCTCCAGCAATCTGGCCTTGCAGCCGGGCAGCAATGCCAGGAATCTGCAGATGTTCAGCAGCTTCCTGCCGGCGCGCGAGTACGGCAGCTACATCGACAGCCGACCCGGTGGCGGCGGCGAGACGTTCTCGGCCTTTCGCACCTCGCGTTCAGCGCCGCTGGTGGTGAGCGTGCATCTTTCGCACAAGCAGGCCATGGCGGAATGGACCGAGACCAACCGGCCGGTGGTGTTTCTCGCCCTGACCCTGGAGCTACTGATCGCGCTGCTGACCTGGTATGCCTGGCGCAGCCTGATCGCGCGCAGCGTGGTCCAGCAGGAAATGGCTGCGACGGTGAACGCGGTGGCCGAGAGCGAGATGCGCAAAAGCGCCATCATGGAGAGCTCGCTGGACGCCATCGTCACCATGACCGAGACCGGCGACATCATCGATTTCAACCTGGCGGCCGAGAAACTGTTCGGCTACGCCCGTGCCGATGTGGTGGGCCGCGAACTGGCAGCGCTGATCCTGCCGCCGGACCGGCGCGAAGGGCATCGTAACGGTCTGGCGCGCTATGTCCGCAGCCGCGAGAGCACCATGCTGGGACGACGCCTGGAGCTGACGGCGATGAAAGCCGATGGCAGTGAGTTCCCGGTGGAAATCGCCATGAGCGCGCTGTCGGTGAATGGCCGGCTGATCTTTACCTCCCATGTGCGCGACATCAGCGAACTGCGACACAACGAATCGACGCTGCGCGACCAGCTGCGCTTCACCCAGGAACTGCTCGACGTCAGCCCGGCACCGATTTTCTTCAAGGACAACAACGGCGTATTCCTGGCCGTCAACCGCGCCTGGGAAACCTTCTCCGGCCAGAAGCGTGACGATGTGGTCGGACGCACCAGCAGCGCGCTGATGAACCCCGAACAGGACAGCCTGCAACGGCGCATGGAAGAAGAACTCATGCGCAACAGCACCGACGTGCGACATGAAATGACGGTGCAGCGTGCCGACGGCGCACGCCGCGAAGTGATGTTCCACATGGCCTGCTTCCGGCGCAGTGACAACAGTATCGGCGGCATCATTGGCTCCATCACTGACATCACCGAGATGAAAGAGGCCGGACAGCAAATCCGTGCCGCCGAGGATGCCAGCCGCGCCAAGAGCGAGTTCCTGGCCAATATGAGCCATGAGATCCGCACCCCGATGAATGGCGTGCTGGGTATGACGCGTCTGGCCCTGGGGACTGCGCTCAACCCGGAGCAGCGCGAATACTTGCAGATCGTGCAATCCTCTGCTGCCTCATTGCTGCGACTGATCGATGATGTACTGGACTTCTCCAAAATCGAGGCCGGTCGCCTCAGCCTGGAGCAAGCGCCGTTTCGGGTTGCGCCCACCTGCTCGGATGTCATGCGCATGCTGGCCATCGAAGCGCAGGAAAAAGGTGTCGAACTTTTGCTGTCGATCGAGCCCGACTTACCCGCAGTGGTCATCGGCGATTCGACCCGCCTGCGTCAGGTGCTGGTCAACCTGATCGGCAATGCCGTGAAATTCACTGATCATGGTGAAGTGGAATTGCGGGTCATACCCGACGGTGACAGCCATATGCATTTCGCCGTGCGTGACACTGGCCCCGGCATCCCGCGAGAAAAGCAGCAGGTGATTTTCGAAGCCTTCCTGCAGGCAGACAACTCCACCACCCGGCGCTACGGCGGTACCGGCCTGGGACTGGCCATTTCTGCCCGATTGGTATCCATGATGGGGGGGCGGCTGGAAGTATCGAGCAGTGTCGGCGTGGGCAGCGTGTTCTCGTTCAGCCTGCCGCTGGCGCAGCCGGTCGATCAACCTCGGCAGCGCCTGACCGTGCCAGCCAGCCAGCGTGCACTGGTGGTGGCCGCGCATCGCGGCGTGCGCGAAGGCGTGGCCGGCATGCTCACCGACTGGGCCTGGGACGTACGGAGCGAGAGCAGCGCCGACAGCGAGCACTGCCTCAATCTGGCCAAAACGCAGGCTGCCGAGGGCAAGGCGTTTGACTGGTACTTCATCGATGGCACGCCGGCACGCAATGATGGCTGGGCACTGGCCGGTGCACTGCGCCAGCAGCAGCCCGCGGCAAAAGTGCTGATGCTGTTGCCGGTCACCGGCCCGGGCAGTGAAACCTCACGCATCACCAGCCTGGGACTGTCGGGCTTTGTACGCAAGCCGGTACTGTTCTCGGAACTGGCGCGCAAGGTGCAACACATCAGCGAAGGCCGCGAGGACGAGCCCGAGAGCGGACTGGCCGATCAACGCCCTGCGACGCCCATGCGCCGCGCCTCCTTGCTGGTGGCTGAAGACCATCCGGTGAATCAGGCCCTGGCACGCGTGCTGCTGGAGGACCTCGGGCACCGTGTCACCATGGTCAGCGATGGCCAGCAAGCGCTGCAGGCACTCAAGCGCGAGCGCTTCGAATTAATTCTCATGGATGTGCAAATGCCAGTGATGGGTGGACTGGAAGCCACCATCAAGGTGCGGGAACTGGAAATGCTGTCCGGAAGCCGGGTGCCGATCGTCGCTCTCACGGCCCATGCCATGCAAGGCGATCGCAAGCGCTTTCTGGCAGCGGGCATGGACGACTATCTGTCCAAGCCGATTGATCCACAGGCCCTACACGAAATGTTGCAGCGCTGGCTGCCACAGGCGGCAGCGCAATCTGCCGCCACACCCGCCAGCGGGAAGAGCGCGCCAGGTGCGGCAGGCAGCGGGGCAATAAGCAGTGGCACGATACGCAGCGGGACAATAACCAGCGAATCTGCACAGCACGGCATGCCGGACAGCGGGCAGCCCTTGCCGGTGCTGCCCGCGCCGGCGATGTTTGATGCCCAAGCGCTACTGGCACGTGTTG
>CAIPUP010000162.1 GCA_903868285.1 uncultured beta proteobacterium | reverse complement strand
CACGGTGCCATCGATATTCATGCGCACTATTTGCCGCAGACCTTTCTTGATCTGGTCAAGGAGCATGCCGCGCCCTATGGCATCGAATGGAAGATGGTCGAGGGCAAAGGGCCGCAATTCAAGCTTGGCCATCTGGTGACCGGTCCGGTGGGCAAGAAGTTTGTCGATATCGACACCCGCTTGCAGGCCATGGATGCGCAGGGCGTCAAGGCCCATGTCATGTCGCTGTCGCAACCGATGGTGTATTGGGCTGATGCGCAACTCGGCCTGCGTTTGTCGGCGGTTTATAACGATGCGCTGGCCGCCTGCCACGACCAACACCCGGACCGCATATTCGGTTTGGCGATGCTGCCGATGCAGGACCCGGCACTGGCGGTGCAAGAAGCGCAGCGCGCCGCTAAATTACCCGGCATCCGTGGTTTTTATATGTCGACCCATGTCAATGAATATGAACTGGGCGACCGGCGCTTTGATCCCGTCTACGAAAAGATTCAGGATCTCGGTCTGCCAATCTTTTTACACCCGGTGCATGTGCTGGCCCATGAGCGGCTCACGCCACATTACCTGACCAATCTCATCGGTAATCCGGTGGAATCGGCAATTGCTGCTGCGCATCTGATTTTTGGCGGCACCTTGGATCGATTCCCCAAGCTGACTTTCGTGCTGCCGCACTCGGGCGGGGCCTTTCCCTGGCTGGTATGGCGGCTGCAGCGCGGCTGGGTGGTGCGCGAGGATCTCAAGAAAATCAAGCAGGGGCCGGCGGAATACCTGCGGCGGTTTTATTACGACACCGTCGGTTATTCCGATCATGTCATTGATTTTCTGGCCCGCACGATAGGCACGGATCGCATCATGATGGGCAGCGATTACTGTTTTCCGATTGCCTACGAGCAGCCGGTAAAAATCGTTACCGATTGCCCGACCCTGGATGCGGCAGCCAAGGAAGCCATTACCGAGAAAAACGCCCGCGCGCTGCTGGGAATTTAAGCCGCGGAAATTTAAGCCGCGGACTAAGCCGGTATCGGCGGTTGGTTCAAGCCGGTATCGGCGTTTGGTTCAAGCCGGTATCGGCGTTTGGTTCAAGCCGGTATCGGCGTAATCAACCGCTGCCCGGCGAAATGCGCCAGCAGGTTGCGTCGCACCAGGTCGATGCCGGCCGCAAAGGCTTCCTCGGTGAAGCCCGCCACATGTGGTTGCAGCAGCACGTTGTCCAGGCTGCGTAACGGCAGTGGCACCTGCGGCTCTTGTTCATACACATCCAGTCCGGCCCCGGCGATGGTTCCGCATTGCAGTGCCGCGATCAGGGCCTCGGTATCGACCACGCTGCCACGCGAGATATTGATCAGCCAGCCTTGCGGGCCAAGCGCTTGCAGCACCCGGGTATTCACCAGATGCTGCGTTGCCGGCCCGCCCGGACAGGCCACCACCAGGACATCGGATTGCTCTGCCAGTTGGGTCAGGTCGGCTTGATACCGCCAGCCGTGCTGGCTGGCGGCGGGGACCGCACCACTGGGCTTGTAATAGCTCACCGGCATGTCGAAGCCCTGGGCGCGGCGGGCAATCGCCTGTCCCACCTGACCCAGGCCGAGCAGACCCAGTCGCTTGCCGCTGAGGGTGCGGGTGATACCGCGTATTTCCTGCCATGCGCCGGTACGGATCAGCCGGTCGCGCTGCGGCAGTTGCCGCAGCAGACCCAGCATCAGGCCGAAGGTCAAATCAGCAACGGCCGCGGCGTTCGCCCCCGGTCCGTGGCTGAGCGCCAGACCACGTGCTCGTGCGCCGGCGACATCCAGACCTTCATAACCCGCTGAGAACACCGCAATCATCTCCAGCGCCGGTAACTGCGCCAGCAAGGCCTCGGGGGCGCCGTAAGTGGCATTGGTGACGATGGCGCGGATGTTGGCGCCTTCGCTGTCGATCAGCACCTGTTCCTCGGCCGCAGTGGTCGGGCTGAGCAGGCGAAACTCGTGCTCCAGCACGGCGCGCCAGGGATGCAGAAAGGGCAGTCGCAACAGCACACAGGGCGGCTTGTCCGCTGTTTCATTGCTACCTGCGAGGGACATGCTGTCGGCCTGGTCTGATGGATGCATGGTCAGTCGGCGCGCGCCCCGGTGGCGCGAATGATGCTGCCCCACTTCTCGGTTTCGGCCTTGATGTAGGCGGCGAATTCTTCCGGGCTGTTGCTGGTGCGGGTTTCCACGCCGGTGCGGGCAAAGCGCTCCACGACGTCAGGTCGCTTCATCACGCGCACTGCCTCGGCATGCATGCGCTGCACGATCTCCCGCGCTGTGCCGGCACGCAGCGCCAGCGCCAGCCAGGAGGTGGCCTCGAAGCCGGGCACGCCTTGTTCTTCGATGGTCGGCAGATCTGGTGCCAGCGCCAGGCGTTTGCGCTCGGCCACACCGATGGCGCGCAACTTGCCGGCGCGCACATTGGCCAGTGCCTGGGTGGCATTGTCAAAGGCCATCGATACGTGACCGGCGATCAGGTCGGCGGCGGCACCGGCGCTGCCCTTGTAGGGGATGTGATTGACCTCGAACGGCAGGCGCGAACGCAGCAGTTCCATCGCCAGCTGGCCGGTGGAGCCGATGCCCTGCGAGGCGAAATTCACCTTGCCTCGGGCGCGCGCCCAGTCGATCAGCTCGCGCAGATTCTTGGCGGGTACCGACGGGTGTACCACCAGCAATTGCGGCGCCACCGCCAGCAGGCTGACCGGCGCCAGGTCACGCTGCGGATCGAACGGCATACTCGGCAACAGCTGGGCATTGATGGCAAACGGCCCTGCCGGACAGACCAGGGCGGTATAGCCATCGGCGGCCGACTTCACCAGCAGCTCGGCGCCAAGATTCCCGCTCACGCCGGCGCGCGTTTCAACCACCCAGGGATGACCAAGGTTGCGCGAGAAATCCTCGGCCAGTACCCGCGCCAGTGCATCTAGCGTGCCGCCCGGCGCGGCGGTCACGATGAGCCGCCCCGGGCGAGATGGCCACTGCTGGCCCGATGTTGTTGGCGCGGTCTGCGCCAGCGCCGCAGCCCCGAACAGCGCCGTGCTCAGCGTCAAGTAACCGCCCAGTGCCAGCAGCAAGGCCTGGGGAGATCGTTTTCTTCCCTCAAAAAATTTTAATAAGTTATTGAATTTATTGATTTTTTTTGAAAACACGCCAAGCTCCTCCTGCCGCCGTTCGGGCCGCTGTCGAGGCGCTATTCTACGGGCCGACTCGCAGCGGAGGAGGGAAAACATGAGTTATCACAATGGAACGCAACCCAGTCGAACGCAACCCAGTCGAACGCAACCCAGTCGAACGCAACCCAGTCGTACGCAACCCAGTCGTACGCAACCCGGGCGGACGCAACCCACGTTAGCCGGGACGTCGCACCTGCTGGCAATGCTCGGTGTGGCGGTACTGCTTACCGGTTGCGCCCAGGTCAGCATGCCGAACTGGTCGAGCTGGATGGCCTCGCGCCCCGACTATGCCGCGCTGATCGCCGCCACCGACCGTGACGAAGCCGATCGCGTTATCGACCTGCGCCGCAAGCAGCCGCAAATGCTGGCTTTCACTGACGTACGTCCCGGCATGCGGGTGCTGGACATGGGTGCTGGCGGCGGCTACACCACCGAGCTGCTGGCGCGTGCGGTGGGCAAGAGTGGCCAGGTGCTGGCGCATAACACCCCGGAGATGAATCCTCGCGGTCGCGAGCGGATCACCGAGCGCTTGAAAAAGCCGCTGATGCAATCGGTGCAGGCGGTATTCCGTCCTTATGACGATCCGCTGCCCGAGGGGGTGTCGCGT
>CAIPUP010000161.1 GCA_903868285.1 uncultured beta proteobacterium | reverse complement strand
GGCTGGTGATGCTGTCGACCTTTTTCCTGACCGTGGTGTTCGATCTCACGATTGCGGTCGAAGTCGGCATGGTGCTGGCAAGCCTGTTGTTCATCTATCGCGTCTCCGACCTGACCCGGCTCGAACCGCTGGCGCTCGACTCGGCGCAGCAAGGCCTGCCGCAGCGCCGCGTCGTGGCGTACTCGCTATTCGGTTCGCTGTTCTTCGGGGCTGTCGGCAAGCTCGAACTGCTGATGCAAGACAAACATGACCAAGTGGCGGTAGTGGTACTGGAGATGCACCAGATGATCAACCTCGACAGCACCGGCCTGGACACGCTGGAAACCCTGCATCACAGCCTGCATGCCGAAGGACGGCATCTGGTACTGGCCGGCCTCAACCCGCAACCGCTGTCGCTGCTGCGGCGCTCGGGCTTTGACAAAACCCTGGGCGAGGACAAGCTCGCTCCCGACCTGGCACAGGCGCTGCTGCGTGCCAACCAACTCGCAAGGAACTAGCTCGCATGCCTGAACTCTCGATCATTTTCATCGGCTGGTTTTTCTCGGCCATTTCGCTGGTGGTGCTGACCGTGGGCGGCATGATGCTGATGCATCTGTACAAGACCGGGCGTCTGAGTGGCGCCTACCTGCAAGAGCGTGGCGCGCAGGAGATCGTGCTGATCGCCATCTGGCTGGTTGGCCTGGCGGCCGGTGCCGGTGTGATCTATCACCACAGCTGGTCGCAATGGCTGCTGGAATATTTTTGCTGGGTGCTGATCGTGCTGGTGGTGCTGTCGGGCTCGACCCGCATGGCCAATCTGAAGAAGGAGGTGCCGGACATTTCACGTCGGGCGTTTTTCAACTCGCTGCTGGGGGTGCTGATGTTCGTGCTGCCGGTGGTGCTGTTTTGCGCTGCCACCATCTTCACGCTGCGCGGCGATGAGGCACGGGAGCATTTCAACCCGAACCGCAGCGAGTCGCGCAGCAACGCCAGCAGCAACCCCAGCAGCAGCGCCGCGCCAGCCCAGCCAGAGGCCGCATCAGGAACCCGGCCAGAAGCCGAAAAGTGATGCTAAGTTCTTGATTTTATTGAGTTTTTTGCAGATATCGGCAGCGCAACTCAATACTGGATCTGCACGTTCTCAGGCCGCAGCCAATCATTGAGCTGGGTCAGCAGGCGGTCATCCAGCGTGACGCGCCAGTCCTCGCCCAGCTTGAGTTCCACGCTGGCGTTGTCGTTGACGTACTGAATCGCCACCGGGCAAGGCCCATTGCGATAGGGCGCCAGCAATGTCTTGAGGCGTGCCGCGGCTTGGCCGGGTGCGCGTGAAGCCTCACCGTTCATGGCGATGCGCATCTGCCGTGCGAAGCGACCACGCGCGGTACACAGGTCGAGAATCTTTTCTGCCCGCACCCGCAGGCCACCACCGGAATATTCATCGCGCGTGATCTTGCCCTGAATGACCACCGGCCTGTCCTCGCGCAGCAGCTCACGATTGGCCTCGTACAGCTCGGCAAAGGCAGTGACCTCGATCACCGCAGTACCGTCATCCAGCACGATCACCGCCATGCGACTGTTGCGGGTCTGCTGCATGCGGGTGCCGACGATGAAGCCGGCGATCAGGCTGGCCTCCTGGCGTGGCGCCAGCTCGGCCAAGGAGCCGCGAATGAAGGCGCTGATTTCCTTGCGATAGGCGGTAAAGGGGTGACCGCTGAAATAAAAGCCCAGCGCCAGTTTCTCTTCGGCCAGCTTGCGCGCATCGTCCCAGGGCGGTGGCGTGAGCAGGGTCGGCACATGTTGATCGGCCTCACCCGCGCCACCGAACAGGCTGGCCTGGCCGGCGTCGCGCTCGGCTTGATCGGCCGCCTCCATGGCGATCCCGACCGAGGCCAGCTGACTGGCGCGATCGGGATTGATGCGATCGAACGCGCCGGCCCGCACCAGCGCCTCAATCACCCGCCGGTTGACGATGCGCCGATCGACCCGCCGACACAGATCGAACAGATCGCGAAAAGCACCGGCGCTGCGCGTTTCGCCGCCCTCGCGCGTCGGCCGACCTTCGCGTGCAGCAACGATTTCACCAATGGCCGACTCACCCGTGCCCTTGATCGCGCCCAGACCGTAGCGAATGGTTTTTTCATCCACCGGTACAAAGCGATAGCTGCCCTGGTTGATATCCGGCCCGAGCAGTTTCAGGCCATTGCTGCGACTGTCCTCGACCAGCGCATGCGCCTTGTCGGTGTCATCCATCACCGCCGACAAGTTGGCCGCCATGAACGCGGCCGGATGATGCGCCTTGAGGTACGCCGTTTGATAGGCCACCAGGGCATAGGCGGCGGCATGCGACTTGTTGAAGCCGTAGCCGGCGAACATCTCCATCAAATTGAACAGGTCGTTGGCGACCGCATCGCTGACGCCGCCCTTGCAGGCGCCCTCGACGAAGATGCTGCGCTGCTGCGCCATTTCCTCGGGCTTTTTCTTGCCCATGGCCCGACGCAACAAGTCGGCGGCACCCAGCGAATATCCGCCAATCACCTGGGCGATCTGCATCACCTGTTCCTGGTACACCATCACGCCATAGGTCTGGCCGAGAATGGATTCCAGGCGCGGATCAAGGTAAGACACCTGCTGCCGGCCATGCTTGCGATCGATGAAATCCGGAATCAGATCCATCGGCCCGGGTCGATACAAGGCCACCAGGGCGATGATGTCCTCGAAGCGGTCGGGCCGCGCGCGCTTGAGCAAGTCGCGCATGCCGCGCGATTCAAACTGGAACACCGCGCCGGTGTTGGCCGTCGCAAACATCCGATACGACTCGCGATCGTTGAGGGGCAGCTTCTCGAGAACGATATCCGAGGCCGGATCGAGCCGCTTGATGTAACGCTGAGTCCAGTCAAGGATGGTCAGCGTGGTCAGCCCGAGGAAATCGAACTTCACCAAGCCGACCGCCTCGACATCGT
>CAIPUP010000160.1 GCA_903868285.1 uncultured beta proteobacterium | reverse complement strand
TGGCTTACTTCGATCAATTGCGTGATCGGGTTAGTAAGGGTGCTGTGCTCAAGACGGCGGCCAAGAGCGTAAAAGCTGCGAGTACTGCCAGACCGCGAAAGTCGGCGAAGCGCCACGGCAAGGCGTGAGCAACAAGCCGGTCATCCCGCGAGCGCTGGCAACCCATGATGTCGAGCAAGCCATTGACTATTACTTGGTCGAGGGCGGAGCGCAGGTGGCACTTGGTTTTGTGGATGCGCTGGAAAAGGCCTATACGCACATCGGACGGTTTCCCGCCACAGGATCATCGCGCTATGCCAATGACTGCAATCTGCCGGGTCTGTGCTGCTGGACTCTGAGCCGGTATCCGTATTTGATTTTCTATGTCGAACGTATCGACCATATCGACGTATGGCGGGTGTTGCACGGTCAGCGCGACATACCGCTTATGTTGCAGGAGCAAGGGCTGAGATGAGGGTTAGATCGACGATTTAAGTTTTCCGTAAATTTTTCTTGCCCCCCTAGACTTGCATGATGCTCTGCTTCGGCGTGGGCAGAGCTTCGGGCATGGTGCCACCCAGGTCTTCGATGGTTTGCCGCACTTTTTTACCGACTGCGAAATGCGCTTGGTTCGCCTGCCGCTTGCCGCGCACGCGATCGCGACGTAACTTTTCTTCTGCTTGCGTCGCTCTGAAGCAGCCAGGCCTCCATATAAGCCTCGGTAGCCGTGATCTTGAAAAATTGCATAGTCCAGTGGCGTTTTAACGCCAGCATCTTTGGCCGCTGCCGCAAGGTGTTTGTTGTGTGCCGCTAATTCATTGCGGATGGCCAGTCGCTTCTCGTTCTCGGATAGCTGGGAAAATTTGCGGCTGTCTTCCAGTTCTTGTCTGTCCGATCTCGACCATATCGAGGACATCCTCGAATTGGTCTTTCACTGCACGACGACTGTTTTGGCAGGCTTCTCTTGGAAGGTTGGGTCGGTGGCCAGGCCGACTGCGATAGCCTGCTGTCAAAGCCTCGCTACTGCAACCCCGCCAGCAACATCACATCCACCCAGTCACCTGGTGCGACATCGCCCTGGGCATGGTCGAGCACGATGAAGCAATCGGCTTCGACCATCGAGCGCAGGATGCCCGAGCCTTGCGATCCGGTGAGGCGCACTTGCGGTTCGTCGCGCCCGTCATGCTGGCCGCGACTGAGCACACCGCGCTGGTACTCGGTGCGCCCGGGGCGCTTGCGTATCGCCACGGCGCTGCGTGCGCGTAGCAGCGGTACATCACCTGCTGGCGCATTCGCGGCATCGTTGCCTGCGACTTCATCACTATCGCGACAGCCCATCATGCGCAGCAGCGCGGCGCGCACGAAGTGATGGAAGGTCACCATCACTGCCACCGGATTGCCGGGCAGTCCGAACAGCATGGCGCGATGATCGCGTTTGTCCCCGGCGGCGATCCAGCCAAAGGCCATCGGTCGGCCGGGCCGCATGGCGATAGTCCAGAACTCCACTTCGCCCAGCTTGCGCATCATTGGTTTGGTGAAATCGGCTTCACCCACCGATACGCCACCCGATGTGATCACCGCATCGGCACTGGCCGCGGCCTGGCGCAGTGCCGCTTCGAGCAGCAGCGGGTCGTCGCGCACCATGCCAAGGTCGATGATTTCGCAGCCCAGTTGTTGCAGCAGTCCCCATAGCGTGTGGCGATTGGAGTCGTAAATCTGTCCCGGGCGCAGCGCCTCACCGGGCGGACAGAGTTCGTCACCCGTGGACAGGATGGCCACGCGCAGTCGCGGATAAACCGGCACATGGGTGAGGCCGATCGAGGCCAGCAAGCCAATGGCAGCCGGACCCATGCGCTCACCGGCGCGCAAGGCGGGCTTGCCGGCAGTGAGATCCTCACCAGCCAGACGGCGGTTCTGTCCCGCGCTCTGACCTGCCGGCACCCAGATGCGTGTGCTGGCAGGCTGGTGTTGTTCCCCAAGCGCCTGCGGCTCGGTTACCTGCGGCCCGGTTTCCTGTCGCACCACTTCCTGCACCACCACGCTGTCGCAGCCCTCGGGCATGACCGCGCCGGTAGTGATGCGCACGCATTGCCCGGCATCCACCCGGCCTTGAAACGGCACGCCGGCCAATGCGCTGCCAATTTCCAGTAGCGGGGTGTCGTCTTGCGCCTGCAAATCCATACTGCGCACCGCCCAGCCATCCATGGCCGAGTTGTCATGCGCCGGGACATTGATGGGCGAGATCACATCCTCGGCCAGTACGCGCCCGAGCGATTCGCGCAGTGACACGCTTTCCTGTTGCGCGGGTCGTGGCAGCAGGGCGCGTATCTGTGCCTGCGCCTCGCGCACCGGTAGCGCGGGTGGCAGTGGGTTGGACGATGTATTGCTTGTGACCGTTGCCGCAGCTTGCTCGGCTGTGGTGGTGGCGGCGTGCTGTTCCCACTGTTGCAGTTCTTCGCGGGTGTTGATGTTGGCAAAGGCACTGGCGTCGGGGAAATCCACTTCCACCCGCTTGAGGCTGGCATACCAGTGATCGATCTTGCGGCCTCCGGCATTGAGAAACTCACTCAGGTGACCCAGCACCGAGCGACGCATCAGGGCGAACACCGGATGTGATTGGTCACCGGTGCGCACCACGGCGATCTGCGCCCCGGCCTGTTCCAGTTGGGTGTGCAGGCGCGCCACCAGATCAGCGGGAATGAAGGGCGTGTCGCAGGGCACACTCAGCAGCAGCGGGCGTTTGGACACTGACAGCCCGGCATGCAATCCGGCCAGCGGCCCGGCGCCACGATCATCGCCGGGGGCAGCGCTAATGATGTCGCTCACCACCCGCACACCGAAGCTGCGATAGGCATCCTGGTTCTGATTGGCGCTGATGACGATGCCACCTACCTGCGGCGACAGCCGCTGGTACACATGATCGACCATGCGTTGCCCCTGCAATAGCTGCAAGCCTTTGTCGACACGACCCATGCGGCGACCCTGGCCACCGGCGAGGATCAGGCCGGTGATCTGGCTGTGGGGGTTGCTGCTGTGGCTTTGCTCGGGGTTCATGCGGTTTTTTTCGCTCGCGTTCAGGCGAGTTGTGTTGGTGCTTGCAGGGTCTGGATAAAACGCTCGCGGCCGGTGAACAGCAGATAGTGTTTGCCGCCACTGGCGCGACCAATCATGCTGATACCGATGCGTTGCGCGATCTCCCAGCCCATGCGGGTGAGGCCGGAGCGTGACACCAGAAACGGAATGCCCATCTGCGCCGTCTTGATCACCATCTCCGAGGTCAGCCGGCCGGTGGTGTAGAACAGCTTGTCCGAGCCATCAATGCCATCCAGCCACATCATGCCGGCGATGGCATCCACCGCATTGTGTCGCCCGACATCCTCGACGAAATACAGCGGTGCATGCGTCGATGCATTCACCGCAGGCAAGGCAAACAGCGCGCAGCCATGCACCGCACCGGCGCTCTTGTAGACCGATTCATGCTGTCGTACTTCCTGCAGCAGCGCATGCAGCCCGACATCCGACAGTCGCACGTCATCGCGCAGCCGGATGTTGTCGATGTCCTGCATCAGATCACCGAACACCGTGCCCTGGCCGCAGCCGGTGGTGACGGTGCGTTTGGACAGGCGTTCGTTCAGATGCTGAGCGTTCAGTGTCTGCGTTTCATGCGCTTCGGACTCAGGCGCAGACGCGTTGGTCGTAATCGCCACGGCATTGGTTTCCCAATCCGCCTGCACCGAGGCAATGCTGTCCATCGAGGGCAGCAGGCGCTGGTTGCGCAAATAGCCCAGCGCCAGCGCCTCCGGGGCCTGACCCAGGGTCATCAGGGTGACGATCTCGCGCTTGTCCAGATAAAGCGTGAGCGGTGCTTCGCCGGCGATGGCGGTGCTGACCGACTCGCCACGCTCGTTGATGGCTTCGACCTCGAAGGTCAGCGGGCGCTGGCTGCTGCTGAGCTGGATGCGCGCACGAGGTGGGGAAGCCTGAGCCGGCATGGGGCTTCAGCCGCCGATATAGGACATCTCGATACGCGATTGACGCGGCGTATCGGCGCTGCGGATTTCGGAGTAACGATCATCGCGCGCACGCCAGATGCTGCGTACGTTGCGCGCGATGCGGGCGGCGACGGCCTCGGGGTCCGAGGTGGCATTGTTGCCGTTATCGCGCAACAGGCTGCGAAGGTCATAGCCGCTGCTGGCAAACAGGCAGGTGTAGAGCATGCCTTCGGTCGACAGCCGGGCACGGGTGCAGCTGGAGCAGAAGGCCTGCGTCACCGAGGAGATCACGCCGATCTCGCCACTGCCATCGGCATGCAGCCAGCGCTCGGCCACCTCGCCGCTGTAATGCGCGTCGGCTTGCACCAGCGGCATTTCGTTCGAGATGCGTTGCACGATATCGGCGGATGGAATGACATCGTCCATGCGCCAGCCATTGGTGGCACCGACATCCATGAATTCAATGAAGCGCACGATGTGTCCGCTGCCCTTGAAGTGCCGCACCATCGGCAGGATGGAGTGCTCGTTCACGCCACGCTTGACCACCATGTTGATTTTCACCGGGGTCAGGCCGGCATCCGCAGCGGCATCGATGCCGGCCAGCACGCTTGCTACCGAATAGTCGGCATCGTTCATGGCCTTGAAGGTGGCGTCATCCAGCGCATCCAGACTGACCGTGACACGGTCCAGACCTGCCGCCTTGAGTGCACGGGCTTTTTTCGCCAGCAGCGAGCCATTGGTGGTGAGCGTGAGATCGAGTGGCCGGCCGTCTTCGCGCAGCGCGGCCAGCATGCCGATGAGTTGTTCCAGGTTGCGTCGAAGCAGAGGCTCGCCACCGGTGAGGCGAATTTTCTCCACGCCCAGATTGCGGAACACCCGTGCCAGCAACGTGATTTCTTCAAACGAGAGCAGGGCATCGCGTGACAGAAAGGCATAGTCCGGACCGAACACATCGCGCGGCATGCAGTAGGTGCAGCGAAAGTTGCAACGATCGGTAACCGAGATGCGCAGGTCATGGATGCGTCGGCCGCGCGTATCCAGTGGCAGCGACTGGCTGTCTTCGTCGGGGCTGCCCGTGCCGGTGCTGGCGGGCAGCGTCTGGCGGCGGGCATCGTGGATGCGTATGACGCGTTCGGTCATGACTGAGCGTTTGGTTGGATGAAGCGATTTCGCGAGCGCGCAGTATATAGTTGCCGAATGCAAGCCTCCCGTTCCGATATGCCGTTTAGTTCGTATGACACTGCCGACGGCATGGTTGCCGAGCAGGGCAATGTGCGCGAATCGGCCTGCATTGCCGTGGTGGTGGAGCGGCGGGCTTTGCAGAGCCGCTGGGCTTCGTCCGAATGCGTGGCAGCAGCGGTGCGACCCGATGTTGTTGCTTCTGTCGTGCCGGATGACGTGCCGGGTGTAGCGCAATGGCTGTTTCCCGGTTTCACACTCACGCTCTATCGCGACGAGGCCGAGGGCTATTTCCTGAACGAGAGCAATCCGCAGGCGTTTGTCTGGATCAAGATGGCCGAGCAGTCTTCCCTGGCTGCGACCGATGCAGCGCAGACCCCCGACAAACCCGAGTTCGCCCCGGTGGAAGCCACCTTGAGTTACCACGAAGCCTCGCGCTGGATGGACGGCGGCGAGCGCGTCGATGCGGTGCTGCTGCCGGACGATCTGCGGCCCTGGCTGGCGGCCTATGTGGCCCAGCACTACCGGCCCGAGCCGAAGAAAAAACGCATCCGTCCGCCGTCGTTCAAGGGGGCGCGTCGCGATGAGCGCTGACGATCGGTCGGCTGACGGCCAGAGCGCCGACCATCGCACGACGGATGCTGGCAGCTTCTTGCAGCGCTGGTCGCGTCGCAAGCAGGCGGTGCAGGCTGGCGTGGTGCCGACTGAGACTGCTGCGGAAGGCGCTACGCAAATAGCAGCTATCGATCCGCAACGCGCAGCGCAGGCGAGCCCCAGCCGCAACGCTGACCCCGGCGCCGACCCCAGCGCCGACGCCGACACCAAGCACACCGAACTGCCCAGCCTGGATAGCTTGCAGGGGTTGCAATCGGACTATCTCGATTTCATGCAGCCCAAGGTGACGCAGCAGTTAAAGCGGGCGGCGCTGAAAAAACTCTTTGCCGATCCGCACTTCAATGTCATCGACCGCTTCGAGGCCTATAGCGAGGACTACACCCAGGCCGATCCCATTCCCGCTGCGATGCTGCGCGGCCTGAATCAGGCCAAGGGCTTGCTGTTTCCGCATGACGATCCGAAACAGGACGCGCCGAAACCGGACGAGTCGAAACCGGACGAGCTGAAACCGGACGAGTCGAAACCGGACGAGCTGAATCAGGAGCGCGCGCTGCCGTCGGCGGTGGACCCGCTGCGCAATGCCGCGGTCGAGATCGAAGCCGAAGCCCAGCCCGAAGCCCGGCCCGAAGCCCAGCTCGAAGCGCGGCCCGCAGCTCAGCCCCTCTCCGATGGGTTGAAAAAAATATCAATAAAATCAGAAACTTACGATGGCGGCAGTCATGAATCCTGAGCGCATCACGCTGTGTCAGTGCAATCAAACCAGTGCGCTGGATGGGCGTGCGTTGTCGCGCGCTCTGGGGCTGCGCGAGCCCTTGCAACTGCAGTCGCAACTGTGTCGCAAGGACCTCGGTGCGTACCGTGCGCTGCTGCAGGACGATGTCGCGGGCGAGGGCGGCATCATCGCCTGCACCCAGGAAGCGTCCCTGTTTGGCGAGATCGCCGGGCAGGCCGGCAGCGTTGCGCCGCTGCGCTTTGTCAATCTGCGCGAGGCCGCTGGCTGGTCGGCGCAGTCGGCGGCGGCCACGCCCAAGATGGCCGCCTTGCTGGCCATGGCCACTCTGCCTGATCCCGAGCCGGTGCCTGCGGTGTCGTACGCCAGCAGCGGTGCCTTGCTGGTGGTGGGGCCATCGCAGGCGGCACTGGACTGGAGCGAGCGCATCGCCCGTGACTACGGGCAGCTGGATGTCTCGGTGTTGCTGCTGGATGCTCCAGACACGCCGGCGGCAGCCCGTGGCAGCTTGCCGCCGCAACGCGACTATCCGGTGTGGTCGGCGCAGCGCGATAGCGTTTCACTCAGTGGCTGGCTGGGCGCGTTCCAGCTGGGCTGGTCGGTGGGCAATGCCATCGATCTGGAACTGTGCACGCGCTGCAATGCCTGTATTCGCGCCTGTCCCGAAGGCGCCATCGGCTTCGACTATCAGATCAACGCCGCACTGTGCCAGTCGCATCGCGCTTGCGTCACGGCATGTGGCGAAGTCGGCGCAATCGATTTCCAGCGCCTGCAGTCCTCTGCCACCGACGGCAACACACGTCGCGAGGAGCGCTTCGATCTGGTGCTCGATCTGTGCGACCCGCCGCTGCTGCGCACTGCGCATCTGCCGCAGGGCTATGTCGCGCCCGGCCGTGATGCGCTTGATCAGGCGCTGGCCCTGGGCCGCTTGTCGGCCTTGGTGGGCGAGTTCGACAAGCCGCGCGTGACGCGTTACAACCCGCGCATCTGTGCCCATGGTCGCTCGGGCAAGAGCGGCTGCACTGCCTGCATCGACACCTGCTCCACTGGCGCGATCAAATCGAAGGGTGATCAGATCGAAGTCGAGCCTCACCTGTGCATGGGTTGCGGCGGTTGTGCCACGGTCTGCCCTTCCGGGGCGCTCACCCATCTGTCGCCGGCCATGCCCGATCTGAGCACGCGTATTCGCAAACTACTTGGCACCTATGCCCAGGCCGGTGGCCGCGATGCGTTGCTGCTGTTTCATGATGGCGAGGGCGGGCAGGCACTGCTGTCGCAACTCGGCCGGCGTGCCGGTGCCGGACGTGGACGTGGCCTGCCGGCGCGTGTGCTGCCGTTGCAGGTGATGCATCCGGCCACGCTGGGCCTGGATGTGCTGCTGTCGGTGCTGGCCTGGGGCGGCAGCCAGGTGGCGCTGCTGGCTTCCTCTGCGCAGGATGCCGAATACGGCGCGGCACTGCGGGCACAACTCAAGCACGCCGAAACGCTCATGCAGGCACTCGGCTATGTTGATCCGGCTGTCTCGGTCAAACCCTCGGCCAAACCCTCGGCCAAACATCTGCACTGGCTGGTGGCGGATGCCAGCGAGATCAGCAACGGCAGCGACAGCAGCGATGTGGCACTCGAAGCACAGCTCTGGGCGCTGGACGCTGCGCCAGCGCGGGTGGTGCAGCAAGTGGCCAGCTACCACCTGGCGGCAGAAAAGCGCGCCTCGATGGAATTTGCCATCGAGCATCTGGCGCGCCATGCACCGACGCCGCAAACGGAAATTGCACTCACACGCGGTGCGCCCTGGGGTGCGGTGCAGGTCAACCGCGATGCCTGCACGCTGTGCATGGCCTGTGTCGGCGCCTGTCCGGCCTCGGCGCTGATGGATGGTGGTGAGTCGCCCCGGCTGCGTTTTGTCGAACGCAACTGCCTGCAATGCGGCCTGTGTCAGCAGACCTGTCCGGAGAACGCCATCAGCTTGCAGCCGCGTTTACTCCTGACACCGCAAGCACGCGAGCCGGTGACATTGAACGAAGAAGAGCCGTTTCCCTGCGTGCGTTGCGCCAAGCCTTTTGGCACGCGCAGCATGATCGAGCGCATGAGTGCCAAGCTTGCGGGGCATTCGATGTTCGGTGGTGATGGGCTGCGACGCTTGCAGATGTGCGCCGACTGCCGCGTCATTGACATGATGGAAGCGAAGAACACGCAGCAGGACCCGTCGATTCTTGACATTCCACCGAGCGGGAAAAGGACGCCGTCATGAGGACACCATCATGAGCATGCAAGGCAATGCCACGCATCTGCCCCTGGAAGATGCCGCACGCGCCGAGTTGTATGCGCTGCTGGCACGCTTGTTCTATCAGGGTCCTGACCAGGCCTTGCTGCGCATGATTGCCTGTGCCGACAGCTTGCTGCAGCCGGCCGATGCGGCGGCCTCGCCATCGCAGTCGGATGCCAGCACGCAACTGAACCAGGCCTGGCAGGCCTTGCGCGAAGCGGCCGCCGGAGAAAATCTCGCGCCAGTGATCCGCCAGGAATATGAAGATGTGTTTGTTGGCGTGGGCAAGGCCGAGGTCACGCCTTATCTCAGTCATTACCTCGATGGCATGGCGGGTGATCGCTTTCTGGTGCGTTTGCGCGATGCCTTGGCGGCCTTGGGTTTGGCGCGCGCGGCTGGCGCCACCGAGCCGGAGGACCATATTTCCGGCTTGTTCGACACCATGCGGCATCTGATTTTGCGCAGCGCCGAGGGCATTCAAGCCGGCGATGACCATGCTGCGATGCAGCAGCAAAAACGTTTTTTCGAACAGTTTGTGAGAGATGCAGCGATCAAGTTCTGTGAAGCGGCGCAGCAATCGCATAAAACCTTTTTTTATAAGCGGGTATCCCGGATAGCGGAAAGCTTGCTAAAGCTTGAATCCGAGGCCTTTGCAATGGTTTAATCGCGCCCGATTGATTGCTTAACCGGCGTTGCGCAAGCAGCGCTGCATCACCGGAATCACCGCGTTACCGAAGTAATGTTGTTTCCAAGGCCTTCTGAAATTAATCAGCGGTATATAGGCAAGACGTATTCAGTACGGCGCCATTTTCCGACCCTGAATTTCCCGGACTTGTCCTCGCCGCAAGGAGAGTGACAGATGAAAGCAGCCACACCTACCAGCCGCAGAAACTTCCTGCGCGCTGCCGGCATCAGCAGCGCAGCGGGCGTTGCCGCCGTTGCGACCCTGGCCAGCGGCATCGGCCAGAACGATGCCCCCGACGCCCACGCCCTGTCCAAAGCCAAGGTCGACGACGATCGCGCCGGTGCGGGCTATCACGAGACGGCGCACATCCGTAACTATTACCGTACCACTCAGGTCTAGGAGAGTGCCCATGCAACTCACCCGAAAAACTGTTGCCATCAAATCGGTCGGTGCAGCGGCCGTGTCCAGCGCGTCGCGTCTGTCACGCGCAGCGCTGTCTGGCCTGCAGGCTGGCACGATTGATCGTCGTACCTTCTTGCGTCGCTCTGGCATGGTGGCCGGTGGTGGCGTATTCGCCAGCCAGTTGCCGTTCAACCTCATCGGCGAAGCCGGTGCGGAATCCGCCGCCAAGGCTGGCACTGAGGGTGGCAAGACCGAAATCAAACGCACGGTTTGCACCCATTGTTCGGTCGGTTGTGCGGTCGATGCAGTGGTGCAGAACGGCGTCTGGGTGCGTCAGGAGCCGGTGTTCGATTCGCCCATCAACATGGGTGCCCATTGCGCCAAGGGTGCAGCGGTACGCGAACACGGCATGACCGAACATTCGCACCGCCTGAAGTACCCGATGAAGCTGGTCAATGGCAAATACCAGCGCATCAGCTGGGATCAGGCAGTCAATGAAATCGCCGATCGCATGCAGGCACTGCGCAAGGAGTCCGGCCCGGATTCGGTTTATGTCGTGGGCTCGTCCAAGCACAACAACGAGCAAGCGTTTTTGATGCGCAAGTTCGTATCGCTCTGGGGCAGCAATAACTGCGACCACCAGGCGCGTATCTGCCACTCCACCACTGTCGCCGGCGTGGCCCAGACCTGGGGCTATGGCGCGATGACCAATTCGTATAACGACATGCAGAACGCCAAGTGCATGTTCTATATCGGATCGAACGCGGCCGAAGCCCATCCGGTGTCGATGCTGCACTCGCTGCATGCCAAGGAAATCGGCGCCAAGATGATCGTTGCCGATCCGCGTTTCACCCGCACTGCGGCCAAGGCCGATCAGTACATCCGGTTCCGTTCCGGTTCGGATGTGGCACTGGTGTTCGGCATGCTCTATCACGTGTTCAAGAATGGCTGGGAAGACAAGGAATACATCAAGGCGCGTGTCTATGGCATGGACAAGGTGCGCGAAGAAGTGATGAAAAAGTGGACGCCGGAAGAAGTCACGCGCGTCACCGGTGTGCCCGAGGCCGAAGTGTTCAAGGCCGCCGAGAGCATGGCCAAGAACCGTCCCTCGACCGTGGTGTGGTGCATGGGCCAGACCCAGCACACCATCGGCAACGCCATGGTGCGTGCCACCTGCATTCTGCAATTGGCGCTGGGCAATATCGGCAAGTCGGGTGGTGGTGCGAACATTTTCCGTGGCCACGACAACGTGCAGGGTGCGACCGACGTCGGCCCCAATCCGGATTCGCTGCCGGGCTACTACGGCATTCTCGAGCCGGCCTGGAAGCACTGGAGCAAAGTCTGGAACGTCGACTTCGAATGGCTCAAGGGCCGTTTTGCACCGGGCATGATGAACAAGCCCGGCATCACAGTGTCGCGCTGGATCGACGGGGTGATGGAGAAGAACGAAAACATCGACCAGGATTCCAATATCCGCGGCATGTTCTTCTGGGGTCATGCACCGAACTCGCAGACGCGTGGCCTCGAGATGGCCAAGGCGATGAAGATGCTCGATCTGCTGGTGGTGGTCGATCCCTATCCTTCGGCCACGGCAGCCATGGCTGCCATGCCGGTCGAGGGTACGCCGGAGAAAGCCGGTCGTGCGGTGTACCTGCTGCCAGCGGCCACGCAATTTGAAACCTCGGGCTCGTGCACGGCATCCAACCGGTCGATCCAATGGCGCGAGCAGGTGATCGAGCCCTTGTTCGAGTCGCGCTCCGATCACGCCATCATGCTGGCCTTTGCCCGCAAGCTTGGCTTCGAGGATCAGTTCCTGGGCAAGCGCGAAGGCAAACAAAACCTGCGTCTGGTCAAGACCAAGGCTGGCTATGAGGAGCCGGTGGTGGAAGACGTGCTGGCCAAAGAGATCAATGTCGGCACGCTCAGCATCGGTTACTCCGGTCAGAGCCCCGAGCGTCTCAAGCTGCACATGAAGAATATGCACACCTTTGATGTCAAGACGCTCAAGGCCAAGGGTGGCCCTTGCGATGGTGAATACTTCGGTCTGCCCTGGCCTTGCTATGGCACACCGGCCATCAAGCACCCTGGCTCGCCCAACCTGTACGACAACTCCAAGCATGTGATGGATGGCGGCGGCAACTTCCGCGCGTCGTTCGGTGTCGAGAAGGACGGCGTGAATCTGCTGGCCGAAGATGGCTCGCATCCGGTCGGTGCGGACATCACCACCGGCCATCCGCAGTTCGATCATGTGCTGCTGAAAAAGCTCGGCTGGTGGGATGAACTCACCGAGGAAGAAAAGGCCTCGGCCGAGGGCAAGAACTGGGCAACCGATACCTCCGGCGGCATCATCCGGGTGGCCTTGAAGCATGGCAACCATCCGTTTGGCAATGCCCGGGCGCGCGCCGTGGTGTGGAATTTCCCGGACGCCATTCCGCAGCATCGCGAGCCGTTGTATGGCACCCGCCCCGATCTGATCGAGTCCTACCCGACCCACGACGACAAGAAAGCCTTCTGGCGCCTGCCGACGCTGTACAAGTCGGTGCAGCAGAAATACAAGGACGTCGGCAAGGAGTTTCCCATCGTGCTCACCTCGGGCCGACTGGTGGAATACGAAGGCGGCGGCGAGGAGACGCGCTCCAACCCGTGGCTGGCCGAATTGCAACAGGACAACTTCGTCGAGATCAATCCGCGCGCCGCGAATGATCGCAACATCCGCAATGGTGAATTCGTCTGGGTGAAAACCCCGACCGGCGCGCAGATCAAGGTCAAGGCCATGGTCACCGAGCGTGTCGGTGCGGACCACGCCTTCATCCCGTTCCACTTCTCGGGCTGGTTCCAGGGCAAGGACATGCTGCCCTACTACCCGGATGGTTCGGCGCCTATCGTGCGTGGCGAGGCGGTCAACACAGCCACCACCTACGGCTATGACGTCGTGACCATGATGCAAGAATCAAAGACCACGGTCTGTCAGATCGTCAAGGCTTGAGGAGAAAACGATGGCCCGCATGAAATTTCTCTGTGATGCCGAGCGTTGCATCGAGTGCAACGGCTGTGTAACGGCTTGCAAGCAGGAGCATGAAGTGCCCTGGGGCGTGAACCGTCGCCGGGTGGTCACCATCAATGATGGCGTTCCGGGTGAGCGTTCCATCTCGGTGGCCTGCATGCATTGTTCAGATGCGCCGTGCATGGCGGTCTGCCCGGTGGATTGCTTCTATCGCACCGAACAGGGTGTCGTGCTGCATGACAAAGACCTGTGCATCGGTTGCGGCTACTGCTTCTATGCCTGCCCGTTTGGCGCACCGCAATTCCCGCAGGCTGGCGTGTTTGGCCTGCGCGGCAAGATGGACAAGTGCACCTTCTGTGCCGGCGGCCCGGAGAAGGACGGTTCGGCCGAAGAGTTTGTGAAATACGGACGCAACCGTCTGTCCGAAGGCAAGCTGCCGGCCTGTGCCGAGATGTGTTCCACCAAGGCGCTGCTGGGTGGTGATGGCGATGTCATCGCCGATATCTATCGTCACCGTGTGATGAAGCGGGGTGCCAAGGGCGCCGAGGTCTGGGGCTGGGGTGCCGCTTATGGCAAACCCGAGGGCAAACCCGCGGCTGCACAACCGACCGCAGGAGCGAAATCATGAGCCTGCGTTCTGCCGTGCAGCGTGTAATGGCGATAGCGATGGTCGGTGCATGCGCCGTGGTGCTGACCGGCTGTGGCGAGTCCTCGCAGGTGATTCGCTATCAGCAGGGCAAGTACCAGGGCAAGACCGACAGCAAGCCCTGGGACAACGAGCCCTCGCCGTTCAGCGCCTCGGGCCTGACCAAGGGTGACCGCATCGCCTGGGAAACCCAGATCAAGACCCGCAATCAGAACCAGAACGAATATCAGCGCGCCGAGTGAGGGAGTGGCCATGACACCCATGCGTTTTTTCGGGCGTTCCTGTAGCACGTTGCTGCTGGTCGCCAGCCTGATGCTGGGCGGCACGATGTCGGCCCAAGCCCAAGCCCAGGCCCAGGCCCAGGCAGAACCTGCCGCCGCAACCGCAGCGCCGTCCGCTCAGCCGCAATCTCCAGCCCAGGCACAAGTCGAACGGCAGCAATCGCAGCCGCTCAACAACGCGCCGGTCTGGCGCGAAGTGCGCAAAGATGGTCAGGAGCATTACACCTCGGTGCAGGGTCGAGAGACCGGTGTGCTGATTCAATCCGGTGGCGAATCCTGGCGGCAACTGCGTAATGGCCCGATCACCTTCTATGGCGGTCTGCTGATTGTGCTGGCTGCGGCGTTGATTGGCGGCTTCTATCTCTGGCGCGGCACCATACGCCTGCATGAGCCCATGACCGGCCGCCTGATCCAGCGCTTCACCCTGGTCGAGCGTTGCGCTCACTGGAGTATGGCCATCAGCTTCTGCGTGCTGGGTATTTCCGGGTTGGTAATTCTGTTTGGCAAGCACATTGTGTTGCCGCTGATCGGCCACACGCTGTTTGCCTGGATCACGGCACTGATGAAGAACCTGCACAACTTCATCGGCCCGCTGTTCATGCTCAGCATTGTGTTGTTTGTGATCATCTACATCCGGCACAACTTTCCGTCCAAG
>CAIPUP010000159.1 GCA_903868285.1 uncultured beta proteobacterium | reverse complement strand
CCATGAATATCGGTCTCGAAGCCCGGGAACTGATGATTGAACTCGCGTGCAAATTGCAGATAGCGCACGATATTGGCGTTGAAGCGCTCACCCGGAATCAGCAGCGGAATGCCCGGCGGATAGGGCGTCAGCATGACGCTGGTAATGCGCCCTTCCAGATGGTCGATTTCCACCCGGTCAATCTCGCGATGCGACATATAGGCGAAAGCATCCGAAGGCTTCATCGCAGGCTGCATGTCCGACAGATACATCTCGGTGGTGACGCGGGCCACATCATTGGCGCGATACATGCCATGGATTTGCTCGCAAAGCTCGCGCAAGCCCATGCGCTCATAGCGCGGGAACTTCTGGCAGAACTCCGGCAGGGCGCGCCAGATCGGCTGGTTCTTGTCGTAGTCGTCCTTGAACTGCTGCAAGGCTGTCACCAAGGTGTTCCAGCGGCCTTTGGTGATGCCGATGGTGAACATGATGAAAAAGGAATACAGCCCGGCCTTCTCCACGATCACGCCATGCTCTGCCAGGTACTTGGTGACGATGGAGGCCGGGATGCCGGTCTTGGCGAACTTGCCCGATACATCCAGGCCAGGGGTGATGACGGTAGCCTTGATTGGGTCCAGCATGTTGAAGCCGGGCGCAAGATTGCCAAAGCCGTGCCATTTCTCATTCGACTTGAGCATCCACTCGTCACGCGAACCGATGCCGTCCTGCGCGGTCTTCTCCGGCCCCCAGACCTTGAACCACCAGTCCTTGCCCCATTCCTCGTCCACTTTCCTCATGGCGCGCCGGAAGTCCAGTGCCTCGATGATGGATTCCTCCACCAGTGCCGTGCCGCCAGGCGGCTCCATCATGGCCGCAGCAATATCACAAGAGGCAATGATGGCGTACTGCGGCGAGGTCGAGGTGTGCATCAGATAAGCCTCGTTGAACACATGCCGGTCCAGCTTGCGGGTATCGGACTCCTGAACCAGGATCTGCGAGGCCTGTGAAATTCCCGCCAACAGCTTGTGGGTAGAGTGCGTGGCGTAAATCAATGAATCCTTGGGCCGGGGACGCTCCCTGCCGATAGCGTGCATGTCCTTGTAAAAATCATGGAACGTGGCATGCGGCAGCCACGCCTCATCGAAATGCAGCGTCTCGATATAGCCATCGAGCATGTCCTTGAGCATTTCCACGTTGTACAGCACACCGTCATAGGTGCTCTGGGTGATAGTGAGAATGCGCGGCTTGCTGCGCTTGGCAGCCCGTGCAAACGGATTGGCATCAATCTTTTTCTGAATGTTCTCCGGCTTGAATTCCTCCAGAGGAATCGGCCCGATGATGCCGAGATGGTTGCGCGTAGGCGTCAAAAACACCGGTATCGCACCGGTCATGATGATGGCGTGCAGCACCGACTTGTGGCAGTTGCGATCCACCACCACGATATCGTCCGGCGCCACGTTGGCATGCCACACCATCTTGTTGGATGTAGACGTGCCGTTGGTGACGAAAAAACAATGGTCGGCATTGAAGATGCGTGCGGCATTACGCTCCGATGCAGCTACCGGACCGGTGTGGTCCAGCAGCTGACCTAACTCGTCAACGGCGTTGCAAACGTCGGCGCGCAGCATGTTCTCGCCAAAGAACTGGTGGAACATCTGCCCGACCGGACTCTTCAGAAAGGCCACCCCGCCCGAGTGACCCGGGCAGTGCCAGGAGTACGAACCGTCCTGGGCGTAATGCGTCAGCGCGCGGAAAAACGGCGGCGCAAGGCCATCCAGGTAGGAGCGTGCCTCACGAATGATGTGTCTGGCCACAAATTCCGGCGTGTCCTCGAACATATGGATGAAGCCATGCAGCTCACGCAGGATGTCATTGGGAATGTGGCGCGAAGTGCGTGTTTCGCCATACAGATAGATCGGGATATCGGCATTGCGAAAGCGGATTTCCTTGATAAAGGCGCGCAGGTTCAGCACGGCCGGATCGAGCTCCGGCCCGGGCGTGAATTCCTCATCATCGATTGACAGGATGAAGGCGCTGGCGCGCGACTGTTGCTGGGCAAACTGCGACAGGTCACCGTAGCTGGTCACCCCCAGCACCTCCATGCTCTCCTCCTCCATCGCCTTGGCCAGGGCGCGAATGCCCAGGCCACTGGTGTTTTCGGAACGAAAGTCCTCGTCGATGATGACGATAGGGAAACGGAATCGCATACTGCCTCCGCAGACCATCAATGGGTCTGAGCTACTGTGAGTCGGGAAATCAGGCGTTCGGGGAGAAGCCGGGAATTGTTGCGGTCAAAAATGTCAACGACGTGACCAGCGGAAAATTATAGTCCCCGGGGAAGCCGGTAGCGCAGCAGCTCCGCTCTTAGCGCCTGCAACAGCTCCACCGCTGACCCAAAGCGCTGCTGCGGTTGAAGTGCCAGCAATTGATCCATCAGCGGTTGCAAGCGCCAGTGCGCTCTGGGCAGCGGCGGGAAGTCGTCGATCTGCTCAGCTGTGGAAGCCGGTTGCGTCAGTACCGTCCGGGTGGGACGCTGGCCGGTCAACATTTCATGCAGCACCACCCCTAGACTGAACAAATCGCTACGGTGATCTACAGCCTCTCCAGCGGATTGCTCGGGTGACTGATAGGCCGGATCACCAGTCACTATTCCGTTGCCAGCGTATTGGCTTGCGGCGTCACTGCGTTCCGGTAGCGTCGCAATGCTGGGCATAGCCGCCATGGCGAAATTGCTCAATACCGGCGAACCATCGGCACGCAGCATGATGTTCTCCGGGCGCAGGTCACGATGTACAACATCCTGACTGTGCAGAGCGTGCAGTCCCAAAGCCAGTTGCCTGGCGTAGCGCAATGCCTGCGTAACCACCCATGGCTTACCCAAGCGCGCGCGCAACTGACCACCCGCCAGATACTCCTGGACGATATATGCACGGTCGGCGATGACGCCATGACAATACGTCTGCACCACGTTGGGATGATGTATCTGCCAGACTTGGGCATGCGCGCCGACAAAGCGTCGCCGCCAGCTCTCGGGCACCGCTTGAAAATCAATCAGCTTCACGACACAACGCAGGTTGTCGGCCAGACGCGTGGCTTCCCATACGCTGACAGCCTTGTCAAAACCGATCCTGCTGTTCATTCGATAGCCATCGATATGAATGTCCGGATCGGATGGCGCACACTGATGCCGGCTGGCGACCAAGGCTAGCGCCGGCGTGGTGGAGAGCAGCGCCGGTGCTGTCACCGCCTGTGCCGGCGCTGTTGCCCCAGCCGGCCATGTCGTCTGCGGCAGGGCCGGCTGGGGATAAAGCCGCCTGACCACATCGGCGTTGTCCAAAATCGCCTGGGTGATTTGCGCATAGACATAGAGGTCTGTTTCCGCCGCATTGGCGCGCGGCGCCAAACCGCAAATCTCCACCAGCTCGATCGGTGTCTGGCGTCCACGCAGTACGCTGGACTGTCGCTGGCCCAATACAAAACGCTCGCCGGCGGCGTCGACGGTGCAGCGGCTGGTGACAATGCTCCAGCCAAAACTCTTGGTCTTTTCCTCCAGCCGGGACGCGATGTTCACGGTGTCACCGAGAATGGTGGTTTCGGAGGACTCCTGGGAGCCCATCCAGGACACCACCACATCCCCAGTGTGCACGCCAACACCGATGGCGAATTCAGGCAGGTTACGCCCGGGTAGCCGTTCATCCAGCCAACTGTTGAATTGACGCGCCGCCAAAACCATCAGACTGGCAGCACGCAATGCCCGCGCGGAATCGTCTGGCGGACTGCCAACTGCGGATTCGAACATGGCCAGAATGCCGTCGCCGATAAAGCGCACCACCCAGCCTCCCTGCTTGAGAATGGGCTGACAAGCCTGGTCAAAGAAATTCTTCAGCAAATCCGCCACCTCGCCAGGAAACAGCCGCTCACTGAGCGTGGTGAAACCACGAATATCGGCAAATAGCACCGTGCCGCGGCGCGTCTCACTCGAGGCCGCCTCGGGCGCTTCAGTCAGGCTGCGCCGGTGATCCATGCCCGCCTTGATCATCATGGTCGACAACGGGTTGTAGGCCGGCTCGGCGGCGCGTTCGGAATCCGGCGCAGGAACAGGCGCAGTCGCCGGCTTGGCCGCGTTGATTGCTGCTCCAGGCTTGCTGCTGCGAGACAGACGCTTTTCTATCGCCTCCAGCAACCGCGCGCGCTTGCATGGAATATGCAATTGATCCAACTGCGCATCGAACTGCGCGTCAAATTGCGTTTCGGGCGTGAGCAGGATCGTGGGCAGATCACAGCACGCCGGATCGCCACGCAGGCGCTCGCGCAAGGTCAATCCCTCAACCGGAACGGTTAGCACATCGGAGATCAACAGATCGGCGGGCCAGTCCTGAAGCAACCCCAGCACGGCCAGCGGGTCGCCAACACTGCGCACTGCATGGCTTGCCGTCTCCAGTTGCAGTCCGAGCAACTCAAGCAGCTTTGGGTCTTTCACGACAATGAGAATGCGTGCCAACGCCAACGTCTCCAACAATGGTCGAATTGATTCTATCGACAAACCATTGTTGTTTTACCACGCAAGTCGCTGTCTTTTAACGGCAATCAAGCATAAACGTACCACGCGGACATCAAGCCACGGCGAGCGACTTGGCCACATTCCAGCCCGGCCGGGATGCCCTACATACGCGGCAAAGTCACCCCGCGCTGCCCCTGGTACTTGCCGCCACGATCTTTGTAGGAGGTTTCGCAGACTTCATCGGACTCGAAAAAAATCACCTGGGCACAGCCCTCGCCGGCATAGATCTTGGCCGGCAGCGGCGTGGTGTTGGAAAACTCCAGCGTGACATAGCCCTCCCACTCCGGCTCGAACGGCGTGACATTGACGATGATGCCGCAGCGTGCATAAGTCGATTTGCCCAGGCAAATCGTCAGCACGTTGCGCGGAATGCGAAAGTACTCGACGGTGCGCGCCAGGGCAAAGGAGTTGGGCGGAATGATGCAGACATCACCACTGAAATCGACAAACGACTTCTCATCGAACTGCTTGGGGTCGACGATGGTGGAATTGATGTTGGTGAATATCTTGAATTCACGCGAGCAGCGGATGTCATAGCCATAGCTGGAGGTGCCATAGGAGACGATGCGCCGGCCGTCCACCTCGCGCACCTGCCCCGGCTCAAACGGCTCGATCATCTGATGCGATGCCGCCATGCGGCGTATCCAGCGGTCTGACTTGATCATGATGGTGGCTTTCAGGTGTCCTTGGACACCACGATGGTGGGAAATTTGGCGCTCATGTCTTTTTGCGACTCGGCGATTTTCACCGCCACGCGCCGCGCGATGGCGCGGTAGTGCTCGGCCAGCGCACCATCCGGATCAGCCACCACGGTCGGCTTGCCGGCATCGGACTGCTCACGAATACGAATATCCAGCGGCAATTGACCCAGCAGCTCGGTGCCGTAGTCGGCACACATGCGCGCCGCACCACCAACACCGAAGATCGGCTCTTCATGTCCGCATTGCGAACAAACATGGGTCGACATGTTCTCCACGATGCCGAGGATGGGGATGCCCACTTTTTCGAACATTTTCAAACCCTTGCGGGCATCAATCAGGGCAATGTCCTGCGGCGTGGTGACGATCACCGCGCCAGTCACCGGCACCTTCTGCGCCAGCGTGAGCTGAATGTCGCCGGTGCCCGGCGGCAGATCGATGACCAGATAGTCCAACTCGCGCCAGCGCGTATCGCGCAGCAATTGCTCCAGCGCCTGGGTCACCATCGGACCACGCCACACCATGGGCGTATCCGCGTCGATCAGAAAGCCAATCGAAATGGCCTGCAATCCATGGCCCATCATGGGCTCGAGCGACTTGCCGTCGGCTGACTCGGGCCGACCGGCAATACCCAACAGCATTGGCTGCGAAGGTCCGTAGATGTCGGCATCGAGCATGCCCACCGTGGCACCTTCAGCCGCCAGCGCCAACGCCAGATTGACCGCCGTGGTGGACTTGCCCACGCCACCCTTGCCCGAAGCCACGGCGATGATGTTCTTCACACCATCGATCAGCTTCACACCACGTTGCACCGCATGCGCCACGATGCGGCTGCTGACCTGCACCTGCAGCTTGCCCACGCCCGGCACGGCACGCAGCGCTGCGATCACGCGCTGACGCATCGGCTCGAGCTGGGTGCGCGCCGGGTAGCCCAATTCCAGGTCTAGCGATACCGCCTCGCCCTCGATCTTCAGATTGCGCACCGAGCGCGTGCTGATGATGTCCTTGCCGGTGTTGGGATCGATCACGGCAGAGAGCGCCTGGCGCACCGACGCTTCGAGCGCGGTGGATTGCTGCGGGGATGACATGTGCAACTCCGTATTACGACTGAGGGGATGAAATGCGGCGACAAGGAAGTCGCGCGGCAACGGACCATATTACCAATTACCACCTGCAGACGGTGGAATGCACGAAGCGGGGAGTAAAATCACCGGCTGTCTACGCTGGTTTTACTTCCTCTATGCCAGCACCCACCGATTGCGACCCGGAATTCGATCGAATGTCTGCCAGCCAATCCAGCGCCTCGGCGCCCCGCCAGCTGTTTGTCACCACTGCCCTGCCCTATGCCAATGGCTCGTTCCATATCGGCCACATCATGGAATACATCCAGGC
The DNA here is from genome assembly GCA_903868285.1 of uncultured beta proteobacterium. Lineage (GTDB taxonomy): Bacteria > Pseudomonadota > Gammaproteobacteria > Burkholderiales > SG8-39 > CAIPUP01. The sequence continues at coordinate 3,552 of CAIPUP010000159.1, read as the reverse complement.
CGATATCTGGGTGCGGCATCAGCGCATGCTGGGCAACACGGTGCATTTCGTCGGTGCTGACGATGCCCATGGCGCACCGATCATGCTCAAGGCCGAAGCCGAGGGCATCACACCGGACGAACTGGTGGCGCGTATCGCCGCCGAACGGCCGAAATACCTGAATGGCTTTCATATCTCATTCGACCATTGGCACTCTACCCATTCGCCCGAGAACACTGCGCTGTCGCAGGACATCTATCGCCGGCTCAAGGCTGCCGGACTGATCGATAGCAAGCCGGTGGAGCAGTTCTTCGATCCGGTCAAGGGCATGTTCCTGGCCGATCGCTACATCAAGGGCGAATGCCCGAAATGCGGCGCCAAGGACCAATACGGTGACTCCTGCGAAGTGTGCGGCGCGGTGTACGCCCCGACCGACCTGAAGCAACCCTATTCCACACTCACCGGCGCAACACCGGTGATGAAGACTTCGGACCATTTTTTCTTCAAGCTGTCCGAGGCGCGCTGTGTGGAATTCCTGCAGCAATGGACGCGCGGCAAGGATCGTCAAGGCCATGCACGCCTGCAACCGGAAGTGCTGAACAAGGCACGCGAGTGGCTGGGCGAAACGCCCGAGGGCGGCGCCTCCATCGCCGACTGGGACATCTCGCGCGATGCGCCCTACTTCGGTATCCCGATTCCGGATGCACCAGGAAAATATTTCTATGTCTGGCTGGACGCGCCGGTGGGTTACCTGGCCAGCCTGAAGGCCTATTGCAATCTGCGCGGCATGGATTTCGATGCGCTGCTGGCCGACCCGCATACCGAGCAAGTGCATTTCATCGGCAAGGACATCGTCTACTTCCACACCTTGTTCTGGCCGGCCATGCTGCACTTTGCTGGCTACAAGGCGCCCGATAACATCAATGTGCATGGCTTCATCACTGTCTCGGGCGAGAAGATGTCCAAGAGCCGTGGCACCGGCATCAGCCCGCTGCGCTATCTGGATATCGGCATGAACCCGGAGTGGCTGCGCTACTACATCGCTGCCAAGCTCAATGCCAATGTCGAGGATGTCGACTTCAATCCGGACGACTTTGTGGCACGGGTGAACAGCGACCTGGTGGGCAAGTTCGTCAATATCGCCGCCCGTAGTGCGCGCTTCATCGGCGAACGCTTCGAAGGCCGACTGGCGGCGGTTGAACCGTCACATTGGCTGGCCGGCCTTCCCGCGCGCAGCGCGCTGCTGGCCAATATTGCCAACCTGTACAGCCAGCGCGAGTTTGGCCGTGCTGCACGCGAAATCATGCAGGTGGCTGACCGGGTGAATGAATACATCGACAGCATCAAGCCCTGGGAACTGGCACGCCAGCCGGGGCAGGAAGCGCAGCTGCACCAGGTCTGCTCGCAAGCCGTGGACTATTTCCGCTTGCTGGCCGGTCTGCTGGCGCCCATCCTGCCGGCACTGGCGGCACGCGCCGCAGAGTTTCTCAATGCACCCTTGCAGCATTGGAACGATGTCGCGCAGCCTTTGCCAGCAGGGCATGTGGTGCGGCCGTACCAGCACCTGATGACGCGGGTCGATCCGAAACTGCTGGATGCATTGTTCGAGCCGCCAGCGGCAGAGAAGACCGAAAAAGCCACTGCCAAGAAAGCCGCCACCATGCCCACCACGTCTGCACCCAGCAGCGATGCCGCTGCAACCAGCGCCCCGAGCTACGCCAGCATCGACGACTTCGCCAAGGTCGATCTGCGGGTGGCACGCGTGCTCAAGGCCGAGGCGGTGGAAGGCGCTGACAAACTCTTGCGCCTGACCCTGGATGTCGGCGCTCTGGGACAACGCAATGTGTTCGCCGGCATCAAGGCCGCCTACGACCCTGCCTCGCTCGAAGGCCGGCTGGTGGTGGTGGTGGCCAACCTCGCGCCGCGCAAGATGAAGTTCGGTCTGTCCGAGGGCATGGTGGTGGCCGCATCCTGGGATGCCAAGGAGACCAAGGAGACCAAGGACGCCGCGACGACAGCATCCGCTGATGCCGCACCGGGCATCTTCCTGCTGGCACCAGACTCCGGCGCGCAGCCCGGCATGAAGGTGAAATAAGCCTTGCTGCAGCGCTTCCGTCCACGTCTGCTGGACTGCCTGCCGGGCTATCGCGCAGCCGATCTGGCAGCCGATGCCGGCGCCGGCATCACCGTCGGTCTGGTGGCACTGCCACTGGCCATGGCCTTTGCCATCGGCAGTGGTGTCAAGCCGGAAGCCGGCATCTTCACTGCCATCATCGCCGGCTTCATCATCGCGGCGCTGGGCGGCTCCAAGGTACAGATCGGCGGTCCGGCCGGCGCCTTCATCGTCATCATCTACGGCATCATCCAGCAGTACGGCCTGGCCAATCTGCTGCTATCGACCATGATGGCCGGGGTACTGATGTTCCTCATGGGCCTCACCGGACTGGGCAATCTGATCCGTTTCATCCCGGTGGCCATCGTCATCGGCTTCACCAATGGCATCGCGGTGCTGATCGGCATTGCCCAGATCAAGGATTTTCTCGGCCTGCCCATTACCACCATGCCGGCGGAGTTCTTCGCCCAAAGCCGCCTGATCGCGCAGCACCTGCCCGACTTCAGTCTGCCGACCCTGGCGCTATCGCTGGCCTGCTTGCTGCTGATCGTGCTCTGGCCCAAATCGTTCAGCGCCCAGCGCAGCCGCTGGCTGCGCCTGCTCAGCCGCCTGCCCGGCACCATCGTGACGCTGGTGCTGGCGACGCTGGCGGCACGTCTGCTGGAGTTGCCGGTTGAGACCATCGGTTCGCGCTTTGGCGGCATCCCGCAATCGCTGCCGGCACTGGCCTGGCCGGAGTTTCACTGGGCCAGCGCGCGCAATCTGGTCGCACCGACCATCACCATCGCGCTGCTGGGGGCGATCGAATCGCTGCTGTGCGCACGCGTGGCCGACAGCATGATCCATGACCGGCACGATCCGAACCAGGAGCTGATGGCACAGGGCCTGGCCAACCTGCTGACGCCGCTGCTGGGTGGCATTCCGGCCACCGGCACGATAGCCCGCACCACCACCAATGTGCGCACCGGCGCGCGAACCCCCATCGCCGGCATCATTCACTGTCTCACGCTGCTGGCGGTGGTGCTGATTGCCGCGCCGCTGGCAGCCGATGTGCCATTGGCGGCACTGGCAGCGATCCTGGTCTATGTCGCCTGGAACATGGGCGAATGGCGCGCCTTCCCGCGTCTGGCGCACTTCTCCAACCATTACCGGCTGGTGATGCTGTCGACCTTTTTCCTGACCGTGGTGTTCGATCTCACGATTGCGGTCGAAGTCGGCATGGTGCTGGCAAGCCTGTTGTTCATCTATCGCGTCTCCGACCTGACCCGGCTCGAACCGCTGGCGCTCGACCCGGCGCAGCAAGGCCTGCCGCAGCGCCGCGTCGTGGCGTACTCGTTATTCGGTTCGCTGTTCTTCGGGGCTGTCGGCAAGCTCGAACTGCTGATGCAAGACAAACATGACCAAGTGGCGGTGGTGGTACTGGAGATGCACCAGATGATCAACCTCGACAGCACCGGCCT
>CAIPUP010000158.1 GCA_903868285.1 uncultured beta proteobacterium | reverse complement strand
CTGCAGCGCATTGGCGTCAACACCACCGGTGAGCACCTTGCCCGAGGCCGGCACCACGGTGTTGTAGGCGCGTGCCAGTCGGGTGATCGAGTCGAGCAGTATCACCACATCCTGTTTGTGCTCGACCAGGCGCTTGGCCTTCTCGATCACCATTTCCGCCACCTGTACATGGCGCGAAGCCGGTTCATCGAAGGTCGAGGCAACCACTTCGCCGCGCACGGTGCGCTGCATCTCGGTCACTTCTTCCGGACGCTCGTCGATGAGCAGCACGATGAGTGAAATATCCGGGTAGTTGGTGGTGATGGCATGTGCCATTTGCTGCATCAGCACCGTCTTGCCGGCCTTGGGCGGAGAGACGATCAGTCCGCGCTGGCCTTTGCCGATGGGGGCAATGATGTCGATGATGCGGCTGGTGATGTTTTCTTCGCCCTTGATGTCGCGCTCCAGGACCAGTGCTTCGTCCGGATGCAGCGGGGTGAGGTTCTCGAACAGGATTTTGTGCTTGGAAGCCTCGGGCGTGTCGTTGTTGACCCTATCCACCTTGACCAGGGCGAAATACCGTTCGCCGTCCTTGGGGGTGCGGATCTCGCCTTCGATGGAGTCGCCGGTGTGCAGATTGAAGCGCCGGATCTGCGACGGACTGACATAAATGTCATCGGTCGAAGCCAGATAGGAGGTGTCCGGCGAGCGCAGAAAACCAAAGCCATCGGGCAGCACTTCCAGCGTGCCGTCGCCGAAGATGGCCTCGCCCTTGCGGGCGCGATTCTTCAGCATGGCGAAAATCAGTTCCTGCTTGCGCATGCGGTTGGCGCCTTCGACCTCGAAGGTCTGGGCCATTTCGACCAGTTGCGTGACGTGCAGGGCTTTGAGTTCAGACAGATGCATGGAGTGGCTCGGTGAGAAGGAAAATGGTGATTACTGAAAATTTGCGACTGGGAGGGGGCATCCAGAACGGATGCGCCAAAACGGAATGGGTGAACTGCGTGGTCGGGGTGGCCTGGCTGGACAGTGGCTGCCAGGGCGGCAGTCAACAACGAGTCAGAGTGTCATCGAAGGAGCCAGGCCTCAGGCCGGGCAACTGCATTCAGGGAAGGGGACGATGTGTTGCGGGATGGCCGGGTGGGCGTCCCACTTGCCGTACAGCGCTGCAGAACTTCAGATTCTGCCGGTCTGTCGCGTTACAGCCCGGGTTGTCCGGGCTGCGAGCGGCATTGTAGTGCGAAAAAGTCGGCGCAGATTACAGGTCTTCAGATATTGCTGTCAAGAAAGGCAGTCAGCTGCGATTTGGACAGGGCGCCGACCTTTTGTGCTTCCAGATTGCCGTTCTTGAACAGCATCAGGGTGGGGATGCCGCGAATGCCATATTTTTTCGGCACTTCCTGGTTTTCGTCGACATTGACCTTGGCGATCTTCAGCTTGCCCTGGTATTCGTGTGCGATCTCATCCAGCACCGGGGCAATGGCCTTGCAAGGGCCGCACCACTCGGCCCAGTAATCCACCAGCACCGGCGTGTCGGACTTCAGGACATCGGCGTCGAAGCTGCTATCGGTAACATGGTGAATCAAATCACTGGCCATGGGGGGCGATCCTTGAATGCAAAGTTGGAGGCGGGTTTGTGTTGCGTTGAGGGTGTTGCCTGACAAGCTGTGGTCAAATCCTACCAAATCAAGTGCGGCAATACCGGAACCCTGCTGCGGACCCTGTGCCATTCCGGGAAGGGTTTAAAAAACCCTTTTAAAACAATAACTTGCAATCATTTTTTTGATGGCTGCTGATCAGCCTTCGTGATCAGCCTAAGTGATCAGCCTAATTGGGGAATGCCTGTATGGCCTATGTTGTCACCGAATCCTGCATCCGCTGCAAGTACACCGATTGTGTCGATGTCTGCCCGGTGGACTGCTTTCATGAAGGCCCGAACATGTTGGTGATCGACCCCGAGGGCTGCATCGATTGCACGCTGTGCGTGGCCGAGTGCCCGGTCGAGGCGATCTGCGCCGCCGAGGATGTGCCGCCAGCGCAGCGCGAGTTCATCGCCCTCAATGCCGAACTGGCGCGGCAATGGCCGGTGCTGATGGAGCGCAAATCCGCCCCACCGGATGCGGATGATTGGGCCGGCAAGCCGGACAAGCGCGCCCTGCTGGCGCGCTGATCGCACATAGTGCTTCCAGACGTAGCTACAGAAATGCCACCCAACCTATTGCAGGACCAGACCACGCCGCAGCTGTCGCGCCCGGCCTTGTTCGGCTTGTTGGCGCAGCCGACTGACGGTGCCGCCGGGGTCAGCGTACTCACGCCCAATCGGCGTCTGGCGCAGGCCTTGCAGACCGATCTCGATCACTGGCAGTCGGCGCGCGGTCTGCAGGCCTGGGAGGCGGCCGACATTCTTCCGCCTGAGGCCTGGCTGACACGCTGGCATGCACAGTTCACCCAGCAGGCCTCGCTCAGCGATCTGCCGATGCCGCCCGGGGTACTGCGGCCGGAGCAAGAGCAGTGGTTGTGGGAGCAGGTCATTGCCGCCACGCCCGAGGGTAAGCAGTTGCTGGTGCCGGGCCAGGCGGCGGCACAGTGCCGGGATGCCTGGAGCCAGGTGCATGCCTGGGGCATGTTGCCGGCCTTGATGACAGTCGAGGGCAATCCGGATGCGCAGGCTTTCTGGCACTGGTCGCGCGCTTACGACGATCGTTGCAATCAGCTCGGCCTGATTGATCAGGCGCGGCTGCCGGATCGCATTGCTGACTGGCTACGGCTGCAACAGGCCGCGGCCGAAACCAGGCCGGTGTCACTGCCGCATACGCTGGTGCTGTACGCCTTCGATTTGCTCAGCCAGCAGTGGTCGGACTTGTTGCGCACGCTGCAGCAGTGCGGGGTGCGGGTGGTGTGCTGTCAGCCGCCAGCCCTGTCCGCGTCAGAGGGGGGGCTGCAGTCACAGCACTGTCTGGCCTTTGCCGATGCAGCGGCCGAACGTCTGGCGGCAGCGCGTTGGGCGCGCGCGCTGCTTGAGCGGCAGCCGCAGGCGCGCATCGCCATCGTGGTGCCCGATCTTCAGCAGCAGCGCAGTGCCATGTTGCGCGTGCTGTGGCAGGTGTGCGCGCCGGGACGCAGTCCGCTGGATGCATCGGCGGCACAGTTTCATCCGCCATTCAATCTCTCGCTCGGTCAGCCGCT
>CAIPUP010000157.1 GCA_903868285.1 uncultured beta proteobacterium | reverse complement strand
GCGTGGTGTCCTTGACCGGGCGGATGTCGACCAGCGAACCGGGCAGGAAGGCGCGAATACCAATGGTCATGACGGTCAGGCCGCCCTTGACCTTGCCGGTGATCACACCCTGCACCAGGGTCGATTCATCCAGGGCTTTTTCCAGATCCATCCAGGCGGCCAGGCGCTTGGCCTTGTCGCGCGACAGGCGGGTTTCGCCGAAACCGTCTTCCAGGGCGTCGATCGCCACCGAGACGTAATCGCCGACGCTGACTTCGAGCTCGCCGGCATCGCTGCGAAATTCCTCCAGCGGAATGAAACTTTCCGACTTCAGGCCGGCATTGACCACGACAAAGTTCATGTCGATGCGGACCACTTCGGCGGTAATCACTTCACCGGTGCGCATTTCCTTGCGCAACAGGCTTTCTTCAAACAGTGCGGCAAAACTTTCCATGGGGTTGCTGCCGGCACCGGCAACATTGGCTGCTGAGGACATAGGGGTCTTCTGTAGGTCGGGGCCCGAGATCGCGATCGCCACGCGTCAGCTTCGGGGTAATTATCAGTTTGGTGAGCGTCCAGTCTAAGCGATTGATTTTACTGGATTTTCACCACCGTATTCAGTTACCACCCGAACTGCCGGCTGATCTGCCCTGCTCGCGGGACGAGCAATGCAGGGTCAACGTGGCGCGCCGTACCAGTCCAGCACCTGTGCCACTGCCTGGGCAGCGGAGATGCAGGTTGTGTCCAATAAACGGGCATCCGGGCCTTGCTTGAGCGGGGCAACGCTGCGTGCCGAATCCCGGGCATCGCGTTCGCGAAGATCCTGCAAAAGATCGTCCAGCTTAGCAGTGTTTCCTTTTTGTTTCAACTGGTTATGACGTCTTCGGGCCCGCTCCTCGGCCGTCGCGGTGAGGAAAATTTTCAGTCCGGCGTCGGGAAAAATCACCGATCCCATGTCGCGACCGTCGGCCACCAGACCGGGGGCCTGACGGTAATCGCGCTGGCGTGTCACCAGAGCCAGACGCACCCCCGGCACTGCCGCCACCCGCGACGCCCCCGCAGAACAGGCCTCGCTGCGGATGGCCTCGGCCACCTCCTCGCCCGCCAGGCGGATGTTTTCGCCCTCGAATTGCGCCTCCAGACCCGCCGCCAGCGCGGCCAAGGCGGTTTCATCACTCCAATCCAGACCGCGGCGCATCGCCGCCAGCGCCACCAGACGGTACAGCGCGCCGGAGTCCAAGTAATGAAAGCCCAGCGCCTGCGCCACCGCCTGTGCCACCGTGCCCTTGCCCGAGGCCGACGGCCCGTCGATGGCGATGACCGGCACGGCGGTTATCGCTGCAGCCGCTTGCGGGCCGTCACTCATGCTGAGCCCTTTGCGCCGGTAATGGAGGCCAGCGCGGCAAAGTAACCGGGAAAGGTCTTGCCGACACAGGCCGGATCATGAATACGCAGCGCCACCCCGCCCAGCGCGGCCAGCGAAAAGCACATCGCCATGCGGTGATCGTCGTAGGTGTCGATGCTGGCCGGCTGCCATACCCGGGGTGGCGTAATCGCCAGGAAATCCGCGCCCTCCTCGACCTGCGCGCCCAGCTTGCGCAACTCGCAGGCCATGGCGGCGATGCGATCGGTTTCCTTGACCCGCCAGCTGCCGATATTGCGCAGCCGGCTGGTGCCCTGGGCAAACAAGGCCAGCACCGCCGCTGTCATGGCGGCATCCGGAATGTGGTTCAAATCCATATCCAACGGCTGCAGGTGCCCGGCGCGCCGGGCAGCCGGGCCGGTTTCGGCTTCGATCCAGTTCGGCCCCATGCGCAGCTGGCCACCCATGCGCTCGAGCACCTCGGCAAAGCGCACATCACCCTGGATGCTGTCGCGCCCCACGCCCTCGATCCGCACCGGCGTGCTGCTCGCCCCCTGCGGCAACAAGCCGCCCAGGACGCCGGCGGCCAGAAAATACGAGGCCGAGGACGCGTCGCCCTCGACAAACACCGTCCCTGGCGACTGATAGTTCTGCGCCGGCACATCGAAGGCCTGCCAACCGTGGCGCACCACCGCGATGCCAAAGCGCCGCATCAAGGCCAGGGTGAGTTCGACATAGGGCTTGGAGATCAGCTCGCCCACCACCTCGATGCGCTGCGCCCGCCCGGACAGCGGCAGCGCCATCAGCAAGGCAGAGAGGAATTGCGACGACACATCGCCACGCACCAGTACCGGCTGCGCCGCTTGCCGCAGATTGGCAGCTCCGATACGCAGCGGCGGAAAGCCTGGCTCACCCAGGTAATCAATGACGCAACCCAGGCCACGCAGGGCATCCACCAGATCGCCGATGGGCCGCTCATGCATGCGCGCCACACCCGAGAGCTGATAGTCGACCGCCTCTCCACGGGCCATGGCCAGGGCCGCGGTCAAGGGGCGAAAGGCTGTCCCGGCATTGCCCAGAAACAGGCTGGCCTGTTGCACTGGCGGCAGCCCGGCGCACCCCTCTATCTGCAGCTCCCCGGCCCCGGCTTTTTCATCTACGGCTTTTTCATCCCCGGCTTTTTCATCCCCGGCTTCCCCTCCGGTTTCCAGCGCCTGGGCTGACAGCGTCACGCCCAGCGTGCGCAGCGCCTGCAGCATGACGCGGGTGTCATCGGAATCCAGCACATCGCGCAGCGTAGTTCGACCTGCCGCCAGCGCCGACAACAGCAACAGCCGGTTGCTGATGCTCTTGGAGCCCGGCATGCGCACCACGCCGCCTACGCGCGCCACCGGCGCCAGATCAAGCCAGGCCGGACGGACCGCAGCCTCGGACCCCAGGCTCATGCACGCGCTCCGGCGGCCAACGCTCCGGCGGCCAAACTGGGCTGGCCCTGTATCCATTGCTCGCGCGCCTGACGCGCCCGGGCGAACACCGTGGCCAGGGCAGCGCCATCGGCCGCATCCAGTGCCTGCTGTAATTGATCCAGCAATGCCCGATAGCGTTGCAGCTCCTGCGACAGCGCGGCACGGTTGGCGACGCAGATGTCGCGCCACATCTCCGGACTGCTGGAGGCGATGCGGGTGAAATCGCGAAAGCCGCCGGCAGCGAACGAGAACAGTTGCTCGGCATCCGGCTGCATCGCCACCTGCTCCACCAGGGCGAAGGCCAGCAGATGCGGCAGATGGCTGACGGTGGCAAACACCCGGTCGTGAGTCGCGGCGTCGAGCGTGAACAGCTTCGCGCCGCAGGCCTGCCAGGCCGCCCCCACCAGGGCCAGCGCCGCCGGGTCGGTTTGCGGCAGCGGCGCCAGCACCACCCGCCGGTCCTGATACAGCGAGTCGAAGGCCGCCTCCGGGCCGCTGTGCTCGGTGCCGGCAATGGGATGCGCCGGCACAAAGCGCGCAAGACTGGCCGACAGCTCTTGCTGCGCCATGGCCACCACATCCTGCTTGGTACTGCCACCATCAGTGACCACGGTGTGGCTACCAATCAACGGCGCGATGGCTCGCATCACCGGCTGCATCTGGCCGACCGGCATGGCCAGCAGCACCAGATCGGCATCGCCGAAAGTGGCGGCGTCATAGCCGCCGACGGCGTCGACGATGCCCAGCTGCTGCGCCCGCAGCACCGTCTCGGGTCGGCGTCCGACTCCGACCACCCGGTGCACCAGGCCAGCCTTGCGCAGCGCCAGCGCGAACGAGCCGCCGATCAGTCCGGTGCCGATGACCACCAGTTTGTTGAGGGGATGCATGCGAAAAATCCTGTGGATGCGGTGCTGGCGCCGTGGCTACAGCGCACCGGCCAGCGCCTTGAGAAACAGCGCGTTCTCCTGTTGCGTGCCGATGGTGACGCGCAGGTGGTCGGGCATGCCGTAACCGGCCACCGGACGCACGATCACCCCGGCCCGCAGCAAGCGCTGATAGATCACCCCGGCCTGCGGCTCGCCATCACGACGCGGCAGCTCCATGCAGATGAAGTTGGCCATCGAGGGAATCCAGCGCAGGCCGAGCGCCGCCAGACCCTGCTCCAGCTGCGCCATGCCATCGCGGTTCATCTGATAGCTGCGGCGAATGAATTCATCGTCGCCCAGGGCTGCCTCGGCTGCCGCCAGCGCCAGCGAATTGACGTTGAAGGGCTGACGCACACGGTTGATGAGATCGGCCAGCGCCGGTGCCATCAGGCCGAATCCGACACGCAAGCCGGCCAAGCCGTAGACTTTCGAAAAAGTGCGTGAAATCAATAGGTTACGATATTTTTTCAGCCATGCCACGCTGTCATGACGCTGCGCTGGCGGCAGGTACTCGTTGTAGGCCTCGTCCAGCACCACCACCACTTCCGGCGGCACGCTGGCCAGAAACGCCTCGATATCCGGCCCGGACAGCCAGGTGCCGGTGGGATTGTTCGGATTGGCCAAAAATACGATGCGGGTCTCGGGCGTAATGGCTGCTCGCATCGCCGGCAGGTCATGCCCCCAGTCTCGCGCCTTGACCGCGATGCAGCGCGCACCACGCGCCTGGGTGGCCAGCGGATAGACGGCAAAGGCATGGGCCGAGAACACCGCAGCACGACCGGGCGCAAGGAAGGCAGCCGCCACCAGCTCCAGCACATCGTTCGAACCATTGCCCACCACCACGCCCTCGATCGCCACGCCATAGCGTTTGGCCAGCGCGCTGCGCAGGGAATAGGCATTGCCGTCGGGATAGCGCGCCAGTTCGCCCAGCTCACGCTCGATGGCCGCGCGCGCCGCCGGCGACAGACCGAGCGGGTTTTCATTCGAAGCCAGCTTGACGATGGCGTCTTCCTGCAAGCCCATCTCGCGCGCCAGCTCGGAAATCGGCTTGCCCGGCTGGTAGGGCGCGATGGCCCGGACGTACTCCGGCGCGTATCGGGCCGGGGCGTAGTCGTCGCAGGCAGCGGCAGCAGACTGGGAATCGGGCTTCTGGTCAGAGGTAGACATGGCGGATTGCAATCACTCAGAGAAGGCTAATGAAAATAGCGTAGGAAAGTTTTAACGGAATTGAACAGCGGAATGCAGCCAAGGGGCTCAGAACACCGCCGGATAACTGCCGAAGATTTTCATGAAGGGCGCTTTCTGCGCCACCTCGGCCAGCGCCTTGGCCACCGGCGCATCGTCCTGATGGCCGACGATATCGATGTAGAACAGGTACTCCCACTGACCGGTGCGCGCCGGACGCGATTCGATGCGACTCATCGACACGCCGTTCGCAGCAAAGGCAGCGATCAGGTCATGCACCGCACCGGGCCGGTTATGCGCCGACAACACCAGCGAGGTACGGTCACGTCCGCTGGCGCCTGGCAGGCGATTGCCCAGCACCAGAAAACGGGTGCGGTTGCGGCTGTCGTCCTCGATGCTGGCATCGACGATCTGCAAGCCATAGCGTTCGGCCGCAATGGCCGGGCCGATGGCAGCGCAGTCTGGCTCCTGCGATGCACGCCGCGCCGCCTCGGCATTGGAGGACAAGGGCATGCGCTCGGCGCCGGGCAGGTGGGCATTGAGCCAGCCATGGCATTGCGCCAGCGACTGCGGATGGGAATAGACCCGCTTCACGCCATCGCGATTGCCGCTGCGGGTCATCAGGTTCTGATGCACCCGCAGTTCAATCTCGCCACAGATGATGAGACCGGTGCTGAGCAGCAAATCGAGTGTGCGGGCGATCACGCCCTCGGTCGAGTTCTCCACCGGCACCACGGCAAAGTTGGCGCTGCCACTCTCGGCACTGCGAAACACCTCATCGATGGAAGCGCATGGCATGCCCTCGACCGCATGACCGAAATGCTGATACAGCGCCATTTCGCTGAACGTCCCCTGCGGCCCGAGATAGCTCACCGTCAGCGACTGCTCCAGGCCGCGACAGGCCGACATCACTTCCACCAGCACCTGGCGCACTGCGGCATCCGATAGCGGCCCGGCATTGGCGCGACGGGCGTTGTCCAGCACCTGCGCCTCGCGCTCCGGCCGGTAAGCCGGTGCGCCGCCCTTGGCATGGCCGATGGCCTGGGCATGGCCGGCACGCTGGTTCAGCAACTGCACCAGCTGCAGATCCAGGGCATCAATCGCGGCGCGATGGCGCGCGATGTCCTGGCTATTCTCGTTCTGTGACATGCAAATCTCTCCTGCTTGTTACCAGGCCAAGGCCAATTCAGGCTGACCTCAACCCGGCCCCGGATCAGCCCCGAAGCGCTTCAAATTCACGCATGTAATCAACAAGTTGGCGCACCCCTTCAAGGGGCATGGCGTTATACAGCGAGGCTCGCATGCCGCCCACGGTGCGATGGCCCTTCAATTGCACCATGCCACGCGCCTCGGCACCGGCCAAAAAGGCTGCATCCAGCGCCGTATCGGCCAGGGTGAAGGGCACATTCATCAGCGAGCGGTCCTGGCGTCGAATGGGATTGCTGAACAGGCTGCTGGCATCGATGAAGTCATACAGCAACGCCGCCTTTTCCTGATTACGCCGGGCCATGGCCTCGATGCCGCCCTGCTGCTGCAGCCACTGAAACACCAGACCGGCGATGTACACCGCCCAGGTTGGCGGGGTATTCGACATGGAACCGGCCTCGGCATGCACCGCGTAATTGAGCGGCCCGGGCGTGCCGGGCAGCACCTGACCGAGCATATCTTCGCGCACGATCACGATGGTCAGGCCGGCCGGACCAATGTTCTTCTGCGCCCCGGCGTAAATCAGGGCATAGCGCGACACATCCATCGGCCGCGACAGAATGTGCGAGGACATATCCGCCACCAGCGGCACCTGGCCGGTATCGGGCACCCAGTGATACTCCACCCCGCCGATGGTCTCGTTGGTGGTGACATGCACATAGGCGGCGTTCGGATCAAGTTGCCATTGCGCGAGGTCAGGCACGCAATCAAAGCCGCCCCCCTCCGACGAGGCGGCGACGTTGACCTCGCAATAGGCACCGGCCTCGCGAATGGCCTTGGTCGACCAGATGCCGGTATTGACGTAATCGGCCTGCTTGCGACCGCGCAGCAGATTCATCGGCAGCATGTTGAACTGCAGGGTGGCACCGCCTTGCAGAAACAGCACCTTGTAGTTGTCGGGGATGCCCATCAACTGGCGCAACAGCGCTTCGGCCTGCTCGGCAATGGCAATGAAATCCTTGCCGCGATGGCTCATTTCCATCACGCCCATGCCACAGCCGTGCCAATCGAGCATCTCGGCCGCAGCCTGCTGCAGCACCTGCTCGGGCAACACTGCCGGCCCTGCGCTGAAATTGAACACCCGACCCATGCTGTACCTCATCGCCTCATGTTGAAGCCGGGACTGCACGCGCAGCAACGCGCACCGGCGCTGATTACTGCAGGGACTCTCCCGGCCCCGGACCGGCGCCTTGGTTCCCGGTGCCTGGGTTGCCGGTGCCTTCGCTGCCAAGGCCATCGTTGCCAGCGTCATCCGCTTCCAGGCCATCGGCCAGCGCTTCGCTGTCGTCCTCGGCCTCGCCGATTTTCTCGATACCGGCCAGATGCGTTCCGGCGTCCAGCGCGATCAGGGTCACGCCCTGGGTGGCACGGCCCATTTCGCGCACGTCGGCCACGCGGGTGCGGATCAGCACGCCGGCATTGGAGATCAGCATCACTTCGTCTCGGGCATCGACCAGCACCGCGCCCACCACCTTGCCATTACGGTCGGAGGTCTGGATCGCGATCATGCCCTTGTTGCCGCGGCCATGACGGGTGTACTCGGTGATCGAGGTGCGCTTGCCAAAGCCATGCTCGGTGGCCGTCAGCACCGACAGGCTCTCGTCGGCTGCCACCAGCATGGCAATTACCTGCTGGCCGGGCTCTAACATCATGCCGCGTACACCGCGCGTGGCACGCCCCATCGAGCGCACGTCTTCTTCTTCGAAACGCACTGCCTTGCCGGCATCGGAGAACAACATAACATCATGGTAGCCGTCAGTGATGGCCGCGCCGATGAGGTGATCGCCTTCATCCAGGTCGATGGCAATGATGCCTTTCTCGCGCTGATTGGAGAACGCCGACAGCGGCGTCTTTTTCACCGTGCCCATGGCTGTGGCCAGAAACACGTAGTGCGCGTCGTCATATTCCTTGACCGGCAGCACGGCATTGATGCGCTCGCCCTCGGCCAGCGGGAAGACATTAACGATCGGCTTGCCGCGGCTGGTACGGTTGCCCTGTGGCACGTGATAGACCTTGAGCCAGTACACCCGCCCGAGCGAAGAAAAACACAACATGGTGTCGTGGGTGTTGGCGATGAACAGCTTCTCGATGAAATCGTCTTCGCGGGTAGTGGCCGCCAGCTTGCCGCGACCACCGCGACGCTGCGCACGGTACTCGGTCAGTGGCTGCGACTTGACATAGCCGGCATGCGAGAAAGTCACCACCACGTCTTCCGGCGTGATCAGGTCCTCGATACCGATTTCCTCGGCATTGACCACGATTTCGCTGCGTCGCTTGTCGCCATACATGGTCTTCATCTGCGACAGCTCGTCGGCAATGATGGCGGTGATGCGCTCGGGCTTGGCCAGAATGTCGAGGTAGTCGGCGATACGGCCCAGCAATTCGCCGTATTCGCTCACGATCTTGTCCTGCTCCAGGCCAGTCAGGCGCTGCAGCCGCATTTCCAGAATGGCCTGGGCCTGCGCTTCGGACAGGCGATAGCCGTCGGCCATCAGCCCCAGCCCCTCGGGCAGGCCCTCCGGACGGGAGGCGGCACTGTCGCCGGTGGCACGGTTGAGCATGTCCTCCACCACACTGGAGCGCCAGGCACGCGCCATCAAGGCGCTCTTGGCTTCCGGCGGCGTGGGCGAGCGTTTGATCAGCTCGATGATTTCATCCACATTGGACAGCGCCACCGCCAGACCTTCCTGGATGTGCGCCTTGCGCCGCGCCTCGCGCAGCTCATACACCGTGCGCCGGGTCACCACCTCACGCCGGTGGGCGAGGAAGGCGGCCAGCATATCCTTGAGGTTGAGCAGGCGCGGCTGGCCGTCGACCAGGGCCACCATGTTGATACCGAAGCTGTCCTGCAGCTGGGTGTGCTTGTACAGATTGTTCAGCACCACCTCGGGCATCTCGCCGCGCTTGAGATCGATCACCACCCGCATGCCGGACTTGTCGGACTCGTCCTGCACATGCGCAATGCCCTCGATGCGCTTGTCATGCACCAGCTCGGCAATACGCTCGAGCAGGCTCTTCTTGTTGACCTGGTACGGCAGCTCGTCCACCACGATGGTCTGGCGGCCACCCTTCTCGGCCTCCTCGAAATGGGTGCGGGCACGGATCACCACCCGGCCGCGTCCGGTGCGGTAGCCCTCACGCACGCCACCAATGCCGTAGATGATGCCGGCGGTGGGAAAGTCCGGCGCCGGCATGCACTCAATGAGTTCCTCGATATCGGCCTGCGGATTGTTCAGCAGCAGGTGGCAGGCATCCACCACTTCGCCCAGGTTGTGCGGCGGGATGTTGGTGGCCATGCCCACGGCAATACCGGACGAGCCATTGATCAGCAGGTTGGGAATGCGCGTCGGCAGGGCCGAGGGCTCCATCTCCTTGCCGTCGTAGTTGGGCACGAAATCGACGGTTTCCTTGTCGATATCGGCCAGCAGCTCGGAGCTGATGCGGTCCAGCCGGCATTCGGTGTAGCGGTCGGCTGCGGCCGAATCGCCATCGATGGAGCCAAAGTTGCCCTGGCCATCGATCAGCATGTAGCGCATGGAGAAGTTCTGCGCCATGCGCACCAGCGCCTCGTAAGTCGCAGAGTCACCGTGCGGGTGGTACTTACCCAGCACCTCACCCACCACCCGTGCGCACTTCACATAGGAGCGGTTCCAGACGTTGTTGGCCTCATGCATGGCAAACAACACCCGGCGGTGCACCGGCTTGAGTCCGTCACGCACATCCGGCAATGCCCGGCCGACGATCACGCTCATGGCGTAATCGAGATAGGAGCGACGCATCTCCTCTTCGAGACTGACCGGGAGGGTTTCCTTGGCGAACTGATCCATGACAGGTAAGCAATGCTCTTTTGGGCCGGCGACCGGATATCGGCGCAGCTGGACTCTTTGGCAACCTCACAGAGCCCCGCACACAGCACGTTCCGGAAACGACTGCCTGAACAACGGGCGGTGAAAAAAGGACGAAAGACGGTAAAAAAACGGTCGTCAGACGCAACACGCGATTTTAACAGTTAATGGCTGGCAATCCGGACTGGCGGCAATGGAAACGGGTCGGCGCACGACCGCCCGGGGTATCATCCGGCGCGTTTTTTCGAACCGAGCTAATCAATCCGAATCGGCGATGAAATTTGCCACCCAGAGGGGTAAAAAAATGCAATCCATTCAACGCGCTGCAGGACCGCGCGATGCAGGGCCGCACTCTCCAAAACCGCGCACTGCAAGACACATGAGGCTTTTAATCAAGGCGTTCGCCATGCTCGCCAGCCTGGGCTGCGGCCTGGCGCTGGCACAGACCGTCGCTCCGTCCGCCGCCGCGCCGTCCGACGCTCCGGCTCGGCGTTGCGACACCACGGTCACCCTCGGTGGCGATGCCCTGTTTGGCGCGAACAAATCGGTACTTAGCGATGGCGCCCGCAGCAAGATCGAGCAGGACTTCATGAATCGCATCGAAGGCTGCGTAACCCTGGAATCGGTCACCATCAATGGCCACGCCGACCGGCTCGAGAGCGGCGCACAGGCACTTTCGCTGCGCCGCGCGGAAGCCGTCAAGGAGCAGCTGGCACGCAGGGGGCTGGCCAGAGCCAAGGTGCAGGCCATGGGCATGGCTGCAGCTGCCCCGGCCAAGTTCTGCAGCGAAGAAAAGGGCGCTGCACTGGTGGAATGCCTGGCCCCCAACCGTCGCGTATCGATCGACATCCAGGGCGTGGCGAAGTAACTCCCGCATGTCTACCCTCCCTGACACCACATTGCAGCGCGCCGATCTGCGACTCGACCCGGAGTGGATCATTCCGATCCAGCCGGCCGGGCTGACCTTGCAGCAGCACAGCGTACTGATCCGCGATGGGCGCATCGTGGCGCTGCTGCCGCGCGCCGATGCCGAAACACTGTGGCGGGCCGATGTGGTGCAGGCGCTGCCCGGGCAGCTGCTGATGCCAGGCCTGGTCAATCTGCATTGCCACGCTGCAATGAGCCTGATGCGCGGCCTGGCCGACGACCTGCCGCTGATGACATGGCTGCAGCAACACATCTGGCCAGCTGAGGGGCGCCATGTGTCCGACGCCTTCGTGTACGACGGCAGCCTGCTGGCCTGCGCCGAAATGCTGCGTGCCGGGGTGACGTGCTTTAACGACATGTATTTTTTCCCCGAGGCCACCGCCCGTGCGGCGCGCGCCGTGGGCATGCGCGCGGCCATCGGCCTGATCGTGATGGACTTTCCTACCCCCTATGCCAGCGATCCGGAGGACTACCTGGCCAAGGGGCTGGCCATGCGTGATGCCATGCGCGACAGCAGCAGCGATGACGGTCTGCTGTCGTTTTGCATGGCGCCGCATGCTCCCTACACCGTGGGCAACAAGAGCTTCGAGCGCATCGTCACCCTGGCCGAAGAACTGGAATTACCGATCCATCTGCACCTGCATGAAACCACCGAGGAGATCGCCACCAGCTTGCAGCAGCATGGTCTGCGGCCACTGGCGCGCATGCAGTCGCTGGGCGTGCTGGGCCCGCGTCTGATCGCAGTGCATGCGGTACACCTGACACCGCAGGAAATCGATCTGCTGGCACGCCATGGTGCCTCGGTGGCGCACTGCCCCTCCTCCAACCTCAAGCTGGCCAGCGGCTTTGCCCCGGTGGCAGCAATGCTCGAGGCCGGGGTCAACCTTGGCCTGGGCACGGATGGCGCTGCCAGCAACAATCGCCTCGATCTGCTGGGCGAGATGCGTACCGCCTCACTACTGGCCAAAGCGGTCGCCAATCGTGCCGATGCCCTGCCGGCGCATGCCACGCTGCACGCCGCCACGCTGGCTGGCGCCCGCGCTCTGGGGCTGGAGTCGGAAATTGGCAGCATCGAAGTTGGCAAGGCGGCCGACCTGATTGCCATCGACCTGTCCCCGGACGGCCATCAGCCCGCATTGCGCCCGCTCTATCAGCCTGCCTCGCAGCTGGTCTACGCCGCCGGGCGGGAACATGTCAGCCATGTCTGGGTCGCCGGCCAGGCGCTCATGCAAGCCCGGGACTTGCTGCCGGGGGCCTTCAGCGATTTGAATTCCCGCGTCGATTTGTGGCAGAATCGGCTGGTTGCAGAGTTTGATTAGGCAAGAACAGGATCGGTCGCAACAGGCGATTCGACCCATCTTCGGAAGTTGCATGCCGAGGCAAAAACACATACGAGGGGAAAGCATGTACAAAAAAATCAGTCTTCTTGCTGCCACAGCCATCGCGTTCAGCGCATTCACTGCGACTGCCAGCGCACAGAGCAGCAACTCCGGTTACCTGATGGACCAGCGTGGTGGTGTTGCCAAGAGCGGCTTCGGCCTGTGCTGGCGCACCGGGTCCTGGACCCCCGCCATGGCAACCGCCGAGTGCGATCCGGATCTGGCTCCCAAGGCCGTGCCGGCTCCCCGTAGTTCACCGGCGCCAAGTGCTGCCCCTGCCCCTGCGCCCCGTGCTGCACCCGCTCCTGCGGCCAAGCCTGCCGCCAAGCCGGCCCCGGTAACCCAGAAAATCACCCTGGCTTCCGACGCGCTGTTCGACTTTGACAAGTCGGTCATCAAAACCGAAGCACGCGCCAAACTGGACGACCTGGTTGCCAAGCTGAAGGCTGTGAACCTGGAAGTGATCATCGCCATTGGTCACACTGACTCCATTGGTAGCGTGGCCTACAACCAGAAGCTCTCGCTGCGTCGTGCCGATGCTGTGAAAGCCTACCTGGTGAGCAAAGGCATTCCGGCCAACCGCGTCTACACCGAAGGCAAAGGCAAGAAGCAGCCGATCGCCGACAACAAGACCAAAGAAGGCCGTGCCAAGAACCGTCGCGTGGAAATCGAGGTCGTAGGTACGACTGCCAAGTAAGCCTCGCAGCACAGAAAAAGCCCTGCCTCGGCAGGGCTTTTTTTTCGCCCATACTGCTGGCTTTCACTACAAAAGTACCAACATGATCAGTACTCCAGAACCAACGCCACAGCACACCAACGCCGATCCGGCCGAGCTGGAAAAATTCAGCGCCCTGGCCCACCGCTGGTGGGACCCGCAAAGCGAATTCCGGCCGCTGCATGAAATCAATCCCTTGCGCCTGGACTGGATCGCCCAAAGTGCGCCACTGCGCGGCGCACAGGTACTCGATGTCGGCTGCGGCGGCGGCATCCTGGCAGAGGGCCTCACTTCGCATGAGGCATCGGTTACTGGCATCGATCTCTCGGACAAGGCATTGTCCGTGGCCAAGCTGCATTTGCTGGAATCGGGCCGCCAGGTGCGTTATCTCGCGATCAGCGCCGAAGACCTGGCGGTGCAGGAAGCCGGCCGCTACGACGTCGTCACCTGCATGGAAATGCTGGAACATGTGCCCTCGCCGGCCAGCATCGTGCGCGCCTGTTCGCGTCTCGCCAAACCGGGCGGCCAGGTGTTCTTTTCCACCCTGGATCGCAGCCTGAAGTCGTATCTGTTTGCCATCCTCGGGGCGGAGTACGTGCTGCGACTGCTGCCACGCGGCACCCATGACTGGGAGAAATTCATTCGTCCGTCCGAACTTTCAGGCTATTGCCGCGATGCAGGCCTGGATGTGCAGACCATGCGCAGCATGCACTACAACCCGCTCACCAAACGCTATTCGCTGCGCAGCGCACCTGGCCGCAGCAGCAGCGTCAACTACTTGATGCAATGCAGGAAAGCGGCCTGATGAACACGCCAGTTTCCACTACACCCGCTGCGCCGCGCGCAGTGCTGTTTGATCTCGATGGCACGCTGGCCGACAGCGCACCCGATCTGGCCGCTGCGCTCAACCGCATGCGGCATGAACAAGGCCTGCCCGCCATCGCCGAACATCTGACCCGGCCACAAACCTCCAGCGGCGCACGCGGCTTGCTCAAGGTGGGCTTTGACATCACGCCCGAACACGCGCAGTACGAGTCCATGAAAACGCAGTTCCTTGACTACTACGAACAAGGGCTGGCGCAACGCACCGGCCTGTTCGATGGCATCGCAACGCTACTCGATCAACTGGATGAACACCGCATTGTGTGGGGCATCGTCACCAACAAAGCCAAGCGGTTTACCGGGGCAGTGGTCGAAGCACTCGGCCTGCACCAGCGCGCAGCCTGTGTCGTGAGCGGTGACACCACGCCGCATGCCAAACCCCACCCCGCACCGCTGCTGCATGCGGCAGAGCACATTGGCATCGCAGCAGCGCACTGCCTGTATGTCGGCGACGACCTGCGCGACATCCAAGCCGCGAACGCTGCAGGCATGCGTGGTGTGGCGGTGCGCTGGGGCTACCTGGGTGACGGACTGCCACCGGAACAATGGGGTGCCGATGCACTGATCGACCAGCCGCATCAGTTACTGGAATTGCTTGAACTACCAGCACGGCGCTGAACGCAAGGCATGACCTCCTCCGCCCCAGCAACCATGAGCGACTACTTCGCACGCATTGCCCAGGCGCTGGCCTGTGATGCGCCAACGCAAAAATGCGCGCTGGTGAAGGCCTTGCATCAGGAGGTACTGCAAGATCGCACAGTGCCGGACGGTGACGTGCAAGCCGATGCGATGCAACACAGCTTCAGCGTGCCTTTACCGGGACGACCGGCGCGACCGCTGCTGGTGCATCCGCGCGATGTGCCGCGCCGGCGGCTGGGCACGCCGGCTGGCCGTGCCGCACTGCTGCATGCCATTGCGCACATTGAATTCAATGCCATCAACCTGGCGCTGGATGCCAGTTGTCGTTTTCGCACCATGCCCGCTGCGTTTCACCGCGACTGGCTGGGTGTGGCGGCCGAGGAAGCAGAACACTTCAGCCTGCTGGCCGCACACCTGCGCAGCCTGGGCCACGACTACGGCGACTTTGCCGCCCATGACGGTCTGTGGCAGGCAGCACTGGCCACCGCCGACGATGTGCTGGCGCGCATGGCATTGGTGCCGCGTGTCATGGAAGCACGCGGCCTGGATGTGACACCGGCACTGCGGGACAAACTCGCCGCCTGTGGGGATCAGCGTGCAGCGCAGATACTCGATCTGATCCTGGCCGAAGAAATCGGCCATGTCGCCATCGGCGACCACTGGTTTCGCCAGCAATGCCAAGTGCGCGGCTTGCACCCGGAGCAAACGTTTCTGGCCTTGCTGCAGCGCCCCGGAACACCGCAACTACACCCGCCCTTTAACCGCCCAGCACGCCTGGCCTGCGGCTTCAGCAGCGCGGAACCGGATGCGCTGGAAGCCATGCAGGCACCGGCCCCAGCATTTAGTGCAACAAGCGCTTGAGGTTTGGCGGATAATCCCTATGTTGTGTAAGACCACAGGGGGCGACCCGGTTTCGACGTGGGTATTGAAGCAGTGCAGTGCATACCGAGGACCAGTGACCTCGCAAATCCATCTGGAAACAAAGCTTAACTGCGAACGACGAACGTTTCGCTCTCG
>CAIPUP010000156.1 GCA_903868285.1 uncultured beta proteobacterium | reverse complement strand
CTGATTATATTGTATTTTTAGGCAGATTCGGTTCAGCGCTTGCGAGCGCTGCCCAACAAGCCGCCCAGCACGCCGCGCAGAATTTCCCGTCCGGCCTGCGAGGCCATGGCGCGTACCGCACTCTTGGCGGCGGTCTGCAGCAGGCCATCGCGATGCGCGCCGCGCGGGCCGGTCGACCCCAGCAGCAGCTCGCCCAGACTGTCCATCACGCCGCCAGGTTGCGCGCCACCACCGGCCGCGCTGGCATCGGTATGGGTATTAGTCTCGGCCTTGGTCTCGGCCTTGGTATCGGTCGCGGTGGATTTGTCGGCAGTGCGCCCATGCAGGCGCTCATAGGCCGATTCGCGATCGATGCTCTGGGCGTAGCGCGCCTGCAGCGGCGAGGCCTGGATCAGGCGCTGGCGCTCGGCGGCATCGATCGGCCCGACCTGGCTCTCGGGCGGGCAGATCAGGGCGCGCTGGGTGATGCCCGGTCGGCCCTGTTCATCGAGCAAGGACACCAGTGCTTCGCCCACCGCCAGCTCGGTGATGGCGGCTTCGATGTCCAGACCGGGGTTGGGACGCATGGTGCTGGCGGCCGCCTTGACTGCCTTCTGGTCGCGCGGGGTGAAGGCACGCAGCGCATGCTGCACCCGGTTGCCGAGCTGTCCCAGCACGCTGTCGGGAATGTCGAGCGGGTTTTGCGTCACGAAGTAAATTCCCACGCCCTTGGAGCGGATCAGCCGCACCACCTGCTCGATCTTGTCCAGCAGAGCGTCGGGCGCATCCTTGAACAGCAGATGGGCCTCGTCGAAAAAGAACGCGATCTTGGGCTTGTCCAGATCGCCGGCTTCGGGCAGTTGCTGAAACAGTTCGGACAGCATCCACAGCAGGAAGGTGGCGTACAGGCGGGGTGACTGCATCAGCTGCTCGGCCGCCAGAATATTGATCACGCCCTGGCCGTCTTGCTGGCGCATCAGGTCGCTGATGTCCAGCATCGGTTCGCCGAAGAATTGCTCGGCCCCCTGATTCTCCAGCGCCAGCAGTTCGCGCTGAATCGCGCCAACGCTGGCCGAGGCGACATTGCCATAGCGCGCCTGGAAACTTTTCGCGTTGTCAGCCACATGCTGCAGCAAGGCGCGCAGGTCTTTCAGATCGAGCAGCAACAGATGCTGGTCGTCGGCGATGCGAAACACCAGGTTGAGCACGCCTTCTTGCACCTCGTTCAGACCGAGCATGCGCGCCAGCAGCAGCGGACCGAGATCGGACATGGTGGCACGCACCGGATGCCCGTCGCGGCCGAACACATCCCAGAAACTCACCGGACAGGCGGCGGCGTTCCAGGGCAGTTGCAGGCTGTCGATGCGCTGGCGCAAGCGCGTGCCGGGCTGACCGGGCTTGCACAGTCCGGACAGATCGCCTTTGACATCGGCCATGAACACCGGCACACCGATACGCGAAAAGCCTTCGGCAAGGCGCTGCAGCGTGACGGTTTTGCCGGTACCGGTGGCGCCGGTGATCAGGCCATGACGATTGGCCAGTGCTGGCAGCAGCGCCAGGTCGAGTGCTGGGCTTGATGCGCCAACCGGGGCTTTGGCGATCAGCAGTGGCGCAGGCGCGCGGTTGATGGTGGTCATGGCGGGTCCGTGGGCAGGGTTGATCAAGCTTAACCAGGCTGAATCAGGATGAGTTCAGGGTGGGTTAAGGCGAGGATGTAAAATTACACGCTTTCCGGTGGGTATTGCTGCGCGCTGTGCCACGCCTTGCCCCGCCGGTTTGTTTCGTTTCGCAACGCGTTGCAGCACTGTATCGGGGAATCTCGTCATGGCAGGTCATAGCAAATGGGCCAATATCCAGCATCGCAAGGGTCGTCAGGACGCCAAGCGCGGCAAGGTCTTCACCAAGCTGATCAAGGAAATCACAGTGGCAGCCCGCATGGGTGGGGGTGATGCCAACTTCAATCCGCGCTTGCGTCTGGCCATCGATAAGGCCAAGGCCGAGAACATGCCCGGGGACAACGTCAAGAACGCGGTCAAGCGCGGCACCGGTGAGCTCGAGGGTGTCAACTACGAGGAAATTCGCTACGAAGGTTATGGCATTGCCGGTGCCTCGGTCATCGTCGATTGCATGACCGATAACCGCGTGCGCACCGTGAGCGAGGTGCGTCATGCCTTCGCTAAACATGGTGGCAATCTGGGTACCGATGGATCGGTGGCGTTCATGTTCAAGCATTGCGGCTTGTTGCTGTTCTCGCCCGGCACCGATGAAGGCAAGCTGATGGATGCCGCGCTCGAAGCCGGTGCCGAGGATGTGGTGACCAGCGACGATGGTTCGATCGAGGTGCTGTGCAGCCCCGGCGATTTTCATGCGGTGAGTGAGGCGCTGACCAAGGCCGGGTTCAAGGCCGAGCTGGCGGAAATCACCATGAAGCCGGACGCCGAAACGGTACTCACCGGGGACGATGCGGCCAAGATGCACAAGCTGCTCGATGCACTGGAGAGCCTGGACGATGTGCAGGAGGTCTATACCAGTGCGGTGATGGACGACGCTGCGTGAGGCACGCCCGCTACGGATGGGCTTGATGCGCCTGATTCCGAGCAGGGTGACGGTGCTGTTGCCGGCACTGTTCGTGCTGTTGTGGAGTGCCGGCTTCATCGCTGCCAAGATCGGCTTGTCGCATAGTGGTGCGCTCAGCTATGTGTTCCTGCGCTTCGCGCTGGCGGCCTTGATGATGTGCCTCATCGCGCTGGCGCTGCGCGCGAAATGGCCGCATCAGCCAAGACTGATCGGGCACATCGTGGTGGCGGGCCTGTTGCAGCACGCCATCTATCTCACGCCGAATTTCTGGGTCATGGACCATGGCTTTCCGGCCGCGCTGGTGGCGCTGATCGGCGCCTTGCAGCCGCTCTTGACGGCGGTGCTGGCCGGCTGGTTGCTGGGCGAGCGTGCCGGGCTGCGGCAGTGGCTGGG